>CANEYR010000020.1 GCA_947444055.1 Planctomycetota bacterium | reverse complement strand
TTGTGCAAACGCAGCGTCTATCAGGCGGTCGGTGGCTTCGACGAGAACCTGTTCATCCTCTACGAGGACAACGAGTTCTCCTACAAACTGCGCATGCGCGGCCACACCGTCTGGGTCTGCCCGCAGGCCCTGTGCACGCACCTTGCGGGCACGGTCGGGTTGTCGGTGCGCGGCGAAGGCAAGTACCCCGGGCGGCGAACGTTCCTGCACAGCCGCAACCGCTGGTACGTGCTGATCACGTGCATGCGCTGGCGAACGTTCTGGCTGACGATGCCGGCCCAACTGGTCTACGGCATCGTCTACGCGGCGTTTGGGGTGCGACGTGGGCACCTCGGGGATTGGCTGCGCGGCAAGTGGGAACTGCTGCGGCTGCTGCCCGTGGCGGTGCGGGCTCGGCGGCAGGCGCAAGCGGGTCGCACCGTGCCCGATCGGGACCTGCTGATCGCGGCCCCGGTGACGCTCAATCCTGGCCTCGCCGAGAAGGGCGCGGCCGCCGCCCTGCGCCGCGGGCTCGATCGCTTCTTCGCGTTGTATTGGCGCTGTGTGCGGAGGCTGTGTGGTTAGCGCCGCTCGCACAGGCGCCCTGCTGCTCAACTGGCGGCGCGCCGATCTGACGCTGCGCTGCCTGCACGACCTGCTCGCGGTTCCCGACGAGGCGATGCGCATTCTCGTCATCGACAACGGCTCGGGTGCTGACGAAGTGGCGGCGCTGCAGCGCGGCGTCGACGAAGCCAATGCGGCGGGCTCGGTGCACCGCGTCGAACTCGCTGCCTTGCCCGACAACCGCGGCTTCACCGGCGGCATGAACCACGGCATCGCCTGGGCGAACGCCGCGGCGCTGCCGTTCGTGCTCGTGCTCAACAACGACCTGCGCCTGCCGCCCGACTTCTTGCGGCCGCTCGTCGGCGTCTTGGTGAATGACGTGGGCGTCGGCGCGGTCGGGCCAACGGTTCTGCATCCCGATGGCACGGTGTGGGCCGAAGGTGGCCGCCGCGCCTTCGTGCCAAACGGGCTCTTGCTGTCGCGCCACGGTTGCCTGCCGACCCCGCGCGAGCATGGTCCGGAGGCGGTGGGGTTCTTGCCGTGTGCCTGTGTGCTGTTTCGGACCGAGGCGGTGGTGGCCGTCGGCGGCTTCGACGACGCCTACTTCATGTACTGGGAAGATGTCGACCTGTGCGAACGGCTCGCCGCGCGTACGTTCCGCATCGTGTGGTTGCCATGGGTGCGCGTCGAACATGCGGCTGGGCAGTCGTCGGGTGGTGGGCGCTCACCAGTGCGCAAGTTCTTGATGGCGTGCAACACCGTGCGCTACTTGCGGGCGCACGGCACCGTCGCTGGCTGGTGCGCGTGGTTGTGTTGCGATGTGCTGGCGTGGCCGTTGACCCTGCTGTCGGGGCCGCGGGCGGCTGTCGCGAAGTGGCAAGGTATGTGGGCTGGTGTGCGCGGTCACCGCGCGGGCGCCGCGGATGTCGCTCGTCTGATGCCGCATTAGCCCGTCGCTGGCAGATTGTGCACGGAGAGCCGCAACTTGCCTCGGGCGCGAGCCCCACCTTGACGCGTACCCAGTGCAGCTGGATGGTGACGTTCCGCGCCAAGTTCGCCGGCCATTCCCGGTGTGCGCGCCTGCCCCATGCTCTGCTCACGTGATCTCGTCTTGGCTGCGGTGCTCGCCGCCGCGTCTGCCTCGCCCGCCCAGTTGGCCGGCGCCTATGTCGTCGGCCCCGGTGGCAACTACGCCAACATCGCCGCGGCGATCGCGGCGTTGACCACCAGTGGCGTTGTGGCGCCGGTGAGCTTCCTGGTCGTCGCGAACGACACCGGGCCGTGGACCATCCCCGCGTTCGTTGGGCAGGGTCCGAGCAATCCAGTGGTGTTCGACGCGTCCGGCCCGATCGTGATCTCCGGCACGCAGCCGGTGCTGACTCTCAATGGCTGCGCGTCGGTGACGTTCCGCGGCTTCAGCGGGCAGTTCACCAACACCCCCAGTTCGTTTGTGATCGCCGGCAGCACGGCGGCATGCGTGTTTGCGAACTGCGACTTCCAGGCAACGGTGGCGACGTCGGGCCAGGCGCTGTTCAGCTTCACCGGTGGCACTGGCTGCCGCATCGAGGACTCGACGTTCGGCGGTGGCTACGAGTCGCTGAATTCGGCCGCGCTCAACAGCACCACGACGGTGCAGCGCTGCCGGATCCTCGGTGGCGGCTTCTGGATCATGCGCATCTCGGGGGCGGACTTCACCCTCGTCAACAACCAGATCACCGGCACCAGCAACTACGGCATCAGCTGCGGCGTGACTGGCGTGCCGAGCAGTGCTGCGAACCTCAAGATCTGGCACAACTCGATCCACATCAACCACGTCGCGACCGCGGCAGCGAGCCAGTACTGCTCGCTGCGTTGGTACTCAAATGCCGCGGGCACCGAGGTCGTCGACAACATCCTGGTCGACAACTTTCCCACGGGCCTCGGCTTCAACATGTGGTGCCTTGGTGGCAACCGGCCGACGCTGATGAACTACAATTGCCTCTGGAGCAATGGCGCCGGGTACTTCCCGATCGCCGCCACCGGCAACCAGACCCTCGCCGCATGGCAGGCGCTCGGGTTCGACGTCAACAGCATCCAGGCCGATCCGCTGTTCGTCGCCCCGGCCGCAACGCCGCCGGACCTCAGCTTGCAGGCGACATCCCCGTGCGCGCTGGCTGGCACGTACCTGCTGTCGGTGCTGACGGACCTCGCGTTGGCCCCGCGCACGCCGCCGGTCAGCATCGGCGCGTTCGAACAGGACGGGGCCAGCGGGACGGCCATCTACGCCGTGTTCGGCAATGGCTGCGTTGGCAGTGCCGGCGTTCCTTCGAACTCGATCTCGGCGCCGCCACAGCTCGGCACGTCGCCGGTGTTCACGTTCGGCAACCTGCCGCCGCCGCAGATCGCGATCGGGGTCTTCGGGATGAGCAACACACTGGCGGGGGCGGTGCCGTTGCCGATCGACCTCGGGATCCTCGGCGCGCCAGGTTGCCCTGCGCGCGTCAGCCTCGACGTGACGCTCGGCCTCGCGGGGGCTGGCGGGTCGGCGAGCGTGGTGTTCCCGATCGCAAACAATGCGCTGTTCCTCGGCTTCACGTTCTACACGCAGGCGCTGGTGCTCGACCCGCCGCTCAACGCGCTCGGCCTGTCGACGTCGACTGCCGCGGTCGCGGTCGTCGGGCTGTGAACGCGATCAACCTTGGCGTCGCGGGTTGCGATGCCTTGCTGCGTCCAGCGACACCGTGCACGTGTTCGACAACAACGGCGTAGGGGTGTTCGCCGAAGCCAGCGTGCTCGTCGGCCTTGATGACGGAGTCTGGACAGTGAACTGGACCCAGCACACCGGCAGCAGCCCGCCGGCGCGCTGCGACCATGGTCTTGCCTACGACGGCGAACGGCGATCGCCCGATGCCGCGCTAACGCTCCGACCCAGAGCGACCCTTCGCTCGGCGCAAGCGGGCGAGCAAGGCGACGAACTCTGGCGACGGTGCGAACTGCATCCTGCCGTCGCGATTGGCGCCTTGCTGCACATGGAAGGCGCCCTTCTGCGTCCGCCAATACAGATGCGGCGTGATCGACCCAGGTCCATCCTGAAACTTGCCGGTGCTGATCGCGAGCATGGCTTCGAGCGTCGCCACGGCCGGCATCGCATCGATCGCGTAGCTCATCAACACACCAGCTGCCGGTAGACCGATCAGGTTGCCGTGCGCGCCGACCCGCGGCAGGAACACATCCTGGCGCAGCACGTGGCTCGGTGCGTGGAAGTCACCATGCAACAGGTCAAACCAAACGCGGCCTGGCGGGATCGCCAGTTGCGACCAGCGCGCCTTGCAGCAGTGCTTCAAGTTCAAGATCGCGCGGTCGAACAGTTCGGGGATCGGCTTGCCCCAAGTCGCCGCGACGGGTGCTGGCACGGGCATGACGGAGGGACCGAGATCGATGGCGAGCAGGCTGCACGTGTGGGGCAGATCGATGCGATGCACGAGGTTGTATTGGGCGGCGTCGACGAGGAAGTGCTTGCTGCGCAGGCGCACGACCAGCTTGTCGGCATTCGCTTCGTAGTCGTCGTGCATCGCCGTGCGCATGGCGTCGAGCGCGCGGTCGTTCGACTTGTCGAGATGCCGGCGCACGATCTCAGGCCATTGCGAAGGCGCCGCTAGATGGCACATCTGGGCGAGGTTGTTGAGGCCGTGGGTGACCTCGCTGCCCTGCACCCGTGCACAGCCATCGTGGATGTCCACCTGCTTGCCGTCGCGGCCCAGGTGCTCGCGCACGAGCCGGTGGAAGAGATCCTCGTGCAGAGGGTCGGCGAATTGGTGGGTGGGTGGTTCGGGATCGAACTGGGTGCCTTGCTGGTGGTCGTGCATGTTGCTCCTTGGCGAGCGCGCATCGGCTCGCAAGAACTAGGTGCACAACCGGGGGCAAGCGCAGGCTGGATTTGTTGCGTCGGCCCGTCGCGGGCGCGTGGTCGCGCGTCGCAGGCGCCCGCGATGAACCGAACATTTGGCGAACACGTCTTGACGGCGGGCATTGCCGTGACCAATATATGCGGAATCACATGACCTCTCGTTCTCGCCAGGTGAAGAAGACGAAGCTGCAGCAAGCCGTGCTGCCGTTTCGCCAAAACGGCGGCCGCCGAGAAGGTGCGGGCAGGAAGCCCAAGGGCGACAAGGCAGGCGTCGGCCACGGGCCACGCGCGCTGTTAGCGGCGCGCTTCCCGACCCACGTGACGATGAAGCTGTTGCAGGGACTGCCGAAGATGCGCAGTCGCGAGGCCTACGCCGCCTTGCGCACCGCATTCGCCGCTGGCTGTGATCGGGCTGGCTTTCGCCTGACGCACTACGCGGTGCTCAACGATCACCTGCACTTCCTGGTGGAGGCGCGTGATCGCGAAGCTCTCTCGCGAGGCCTGCAGGGCCTCGCGATCCGGATCGCCAAAGCCTTAAACCGGCTTTGGCGCCGCCGCGGCACCGTGTTCGCCGATCGTTACCACGACCGCATCCTGAAGACGCCGCGCGAGGTGCGCAACGCGTTGGTGTACGTCTTGGCGAACGGCAAGAAGCACGCAGCGGAAGGCCGCGAGATACAGGTTCCTCAAGCCATCGACACGTTCACCTCTGCTCCGTGGTTCGATGGCTTTCGCGAACCGCTGACGGTTCGCGGCATCGAAGCGATCGTGCGCCCGGTCACGGACGCCCACACCTGGATGCTGACGATCGGCTGGCGACGACACGGCCTGCTCTCCGTGCACGAGCTGCCAGCGACCGGGTGATCGGCGACCAGGCACGCAGTTCTGTTCGTGTCGGCTCAGCGTCGCGGTGCAACCAAGAGCCGCACCCGTTCCGCCGCCGCTGCCTGCAACCAATCGCGCCGCAGTTGCTGCACGGCCGCCAACGTCGAGGCCTCGCGATCGTCGTCTTCCGGCCGCGTGCGCGTCGCCATCGCATCGAACGGTGCCGCTGCCGCCAGCGCCGCCGACTCCGCATCAATCACCACGTCGCTGTTGCCGCGATGATGGAACTCGGCGAGCACGGCGGCATCCACGGTGCCGGCCGCCGCCCCGAGCGCGGTCGCGATCACCGTCAACGAGCCGCCCTCGGCGCAGGCGCGGGCGGCGGCGAACAAGCGTTTGGCCAGCCACACCGCTTGCGCGTCGAGCCCCGCACACAGCCATCGCCCCGAAGCCGGCTGCGCTCGTTGGCTGGCTTGCACGAGGGCGGTCAGCGAATCGACCAACAGCACCACGTCGTGCCCGGCTTCGACGTCCCGCTGCGCGCGCGCCAGCACCATCTCGGTCAGCGCGACATGGCGTTCCGCCACCTGGCCGAACGTCGAGCCGGTCACTTCACAGCCAGCGAACGGCGCCAACTGCGCGCGCACGGCCGCGACGTCTTCGGGTCGTTGGTCGAGCAAGCAAAGGTAGAGCCGCAGGCCCGCGTCGCCGGTGCGCAGCGCCGCGGCGAGTTGCGCGAGCCATGGCGAACGCGACCACAAGGGTGGGGCCGTGACCAGCACGCGTTGCCCGCGGCACCACGGCGCCAAGAACGCGAGCGTGCGCAGCGCGTCGTCGCCGGCCAGAGCGAGGGGGCGCGTCGCTACCATCGGGGTGCGCGCCGCGAACGCCACGCGCGTCACCAGTCTGGCCGGGTCGATGCCGTTCACCGATTCGATGTGCGAGAGCGCGAAGAAGCGTTCGTTGCCGCGCGGTGCGCGCAGGGCACCGGTGACTTGATGGCCGGCCTTGAGGTTGAGGGCGCGCACCTGGCTCGGCGTGACGAACGCGTCGCAGGCGCTCGCTTCGTAGTCGAGATGCGGCGAGCGCACGAACCCAAAGCCCTCCGGCAACAGTTCGAGGGCGCCAGTCACCAGCACGTGTTGCCCCTGGCTCAGCAGGTGCGCGTAGAACGCGGCGAGCAATTCTGCGCGCGACAGGTTGGGGGCCGTCTGCACGCCTTGGGCCAGCAACGCTGCCAGCAGGTCGGCGCCGGAACGCGCCGCCAAATCGTCGGCGTGAGCGAGATGCAGCGAACGGTCGGGATCGGTGCGCGTCATGACGAGGGGGGCCGCAACTGGTCGAGCATGGCGGCGACGTCGCGGTGCATCGTCGCCAGATCGCCGTCGTTGTCGATGACGAAGCTGGCGCGGGCCTGCTTGTCAGCCATCGTGGCTTGCGCGGCTTCGCGCCGGGCGTGTTCGTCGGCCGTCCAACCGCGCGTGGCGGCCCGGGCTTGGCGTGTCGCCAGTGTGGTGTGCAGGAAGGCCACATGGTCGCAGGCCGCGATCAGTCCGTGCTCGAGCAACAGCGGCACGTCGAGCAACACCGAGTCGCCGTTCGCCTTGGCGCGCGCGATCTCGGCGACAATGCGGGTGCGAATGCGCGGGTGCAGGATGGCCTCGAGCTTGGCGCGCGCCGTGGCATCGGCGAAGACCAACGCCGCCAAAGCCGGTCGGTCCAGGTGGCCGTCTTTGACCACGGCTGGTCCCAAACTGCCGGTCACTTCGCCTACCACCTGCTTTTCACTGCTGACCTGCCGAGAAATCGCATCGGCATCGATGGCCACTAGGCCGTGGCTGGCGAAGCGGCTGGCGACCGCTGACTTGCCGGCGGCGATACCGCCTAGAATGCCGATGACGACGGGCTTTGGCGGGCGGAACGGCTTTGCAGCGGTCGCCGCCGAGGAGGGATCAGACGGCATCTGTCTCATCGTGAGCTAGACTTCGAAGACAGACAAGCGCTCGCCAAGGCGCCGCCTTGACCTGGGCTCGTACGTCTACCTAAGATCCGCGACCCCTCGCGTCCCCCAGTTCGAAGTGCACTCGCCCTTCGGCTGTCCCGCTCGTGCCCTCGAGCGGGCGTGCAGGGCCCCAAACGTCCTTCCGACAAACGTCCTTCCGACAAACGTCCTTCCGACAACGACTCAGAATCGCCTCACGCAAAAGCGCAGAGGCGTCCCCCATTCCGCGCCGGCTCACACCGGAGCGGTTGCACCTGAACAGACCCCTTGGAGTTGGTTCCAATGCACAATCGCCAGAGCGGTGCCGCCCACGTCCCGATGACTTTCTTCTTGCTCCTCATGGCCATGTTCCTGGGAGCGCTCGGCTACGCCTTCGTCATGCAGTCCGACAATGGCGAGCTGATCAAGCAGCGCGATGCGGCGCAGCTTGACGCCAAGACGCTGAAGGCCAAGGACCTGCTGATCGAGCACTATGTCGCCGACATCGGCGCCGTGATCGGCAAGCCTGGCAAGTACGAGGGTCGCCAAGGGGCGGCAGCCTCCTACGGCGGAGCGGTGCTGCTGTACCCGGGCATCATGAATCCCGCCGAAGTGAAGAAGGCGATGGATGATTCCCTGAGCACGGCGGGCCTGTCGGCCGCCAGCAGCCTTGAGAACGTGCTCGGCAGCCTCGCCACGCGCGTTGGCCAAGCCGGCGAGCGCGTCAAGGCGATCGAAGCGGAGCGCGACAAGGCGCTGGAAGAGAAGAGCGAAGTGGATCGCAAGTTCCAAACGGCGCAAGCTGAGGCCTCGGCCAAGGCCAACGAGTTCAAGACCAACCTTGATCAGACGCGCGTCGACTACGAGACCGCGAAGGCTGAGAAGGAAGGCCGCATCAATCTCGTCAATGAAAGCCTGCGGACCAAGTCCGACGAGCTGACGACCGAGAAGGAACGCGCCGCCCTCAAGGAGAAGGATCTCGCCAAGGAGATCGTCAACCACCAGAACCACAACTCGGCACTGATCGCCAAGAATGCGCTGACCAAGCCACCGAACGTGGCGGACGGCAAGATCCTGGTGGCCAAGAACGGCATCCCGACGGCGTTCATCAACCTGGGCCGCAAGGACATGCTGCAGCCGGGCACGGTCTTCCAAGTGAAGAACCCGAGCAACTCGAGCGTGAAGGGTTACGCCACCGTCACCCGTGTCGAAGAAGAGCGCGCCGAAGTGTCGCTGCGTGACTTCGTCGATCCAGTGGGTGACTTTGCCCGCGCTGGCGACCTGCTCTTCAACGAGCTCTACACCCCGCGTGTTTCGCGCACGATCTTCTTGATGGGGCGCTTCACGGCGCCGCACAACAAGCCCGAGCTGAAGAACCTGCTCGTTCGCCTGGGCAACAAGGTCGTCGACAAGATGGCCCCTGGCGTCGATACGGTCATCCTCGGCAACGACCCGGTCAATGAAGCTGGCGACGGCTTCGCGTCGGTTCAGGAATCGGATGAGTTCAAGCGGGCGAGCGACCTGCGCGTCGAGTTCATCTACCTGGCGACGATCAGCGACCTGATCAAGCTGTAGTGACGGGCGGTTCGCCCCTCGCCTCTGAGTACTCCCGAGTACCTCTGAGTGGGTGGGCGGCCGATTGGTAGTTGCGAGCCTCGCGGCACCCAGGTGTCGCGAGGCTCGTTGCATTTCGGGCTGGGGAGCAGCGTTTGCGACCCGGTAGGCTTGGCCGTTCGTACGCATGACACTCGACGATCCGAAGATCCGCGAAGCGCTCGAAGACAAGGCGCTGCCCAAGATGTCGTTTGGCGATCACCTCGATGAGCTGCGTTCGCGGCTGGTCAAGGCGCTGATCGCCATCGTGGTCGCGGTGGTGGGGGTGTTGCCGTTCAAGAGCGGCGTGCAGGAGATCATCATCGAGCCGTATCGCGTGCAGTGGCGCATCGGCTTCACGGATTGGATCCAGCAGTTGGAGGCCAAAGAGGCGGTGGCGAAGGCGGCCAACGTGGCTTTGGACAAGGAGACGGTCGAGTACCTTGGCTACTGCCGCGAGCACAAGGACACGATCCTCGCGGGCCAGAAGCAGTACACCTACAACCTGACCTTGAGGACCGGCTTCCCGGTGCCATACAGCCTGTACGCGACGGGCGGCCTCGACGACATGATGTCGTTCATGTGGGCGTCGCTGGTGTTCGCGATGATCCTGGCGAGCCCGGTGGTGCTGTGGCAGATCTGGGCCTTCATCGCGGCGGGTCTCTACCAGAACGAGCGCAAGGTCTTCTATCGCTACTTCCCGTTCATGGTCGTGCTGATGGTTGCCGGGGTGTCGTTCGGCTACTTCGTGGCGCTGCCGTACAGTTTGGGGTTCTTGATCCGGATGATGGACCCAGCCCAGGTCAACGCGATCTTCGGCATCGGCTCGTTTCTCACTCTGCTGTTTGCCCTCACCGGCGCCATGGGCCTCGTGTTCCAGTTGCCGCTGGTGATGGTGGCGCTGCAACGCATCGGCCTCGTCTCGCACCGCGCCTTCGTCAAGAACTGGCGCATGACGATCCTGATCATCTTCATCGTCGCGGCGGTGGTGACGCCGCCGGAGCCGGTGTCGATGATCTTGATGGCAGCGCCGATGCTGTTGCTCTACGGCCTTGGCCTCGTGCTGACTCGTTGGGCGCGGCACCGCGATGCGCCCGTCGTGGTCGCATGACGTTGGTTGGCGAGATCCTGGCGATCGGCGATGAGCTGATCCACGGGGCGCTGCTCGACACCAACAGCAAGTTCCTGGCGGGTGAACTCGAACGCATCGGCGTCGTCGTGCATCGCTTCAGTGTCACCAGCGATGATCCGGCGCACCTGCGCAGCGCCATCGCGGATGCGTGTGCACGAGCGGACGTGGTGGTGGCGACCGGGGGGCTCGGGCCCACGCTTGACGACCGCACGCGCGATGTCGTTGCGGAGGTTCTCGCAGGACCACTTTGGTTCGATGCCGAGAGCTGGCAGCAAGTGCAGCATTGGCTCTGCAGCCGCGGTCGACCGGTGCCCGCCAGCAATCGTCGGCAAGCGATGTTTCCGCCGAACGCCAAGCCGATCGCCAATCCGGTCGGCTCGGCGCCCGCGTTCTCGGTTCGGATCGGACGGGCGCTGCTGTTCGCGTTGCCGGGGGTGCCGCGCGAAATGCAGGTGCTGCTGCGCAGTGATGTGTTGCCCGCTATCGCAGCTCTACCTGGGTTGCAGCCGATGGCGCAAGTGTGGCTGCGTGTGCTCGGGCCGTCGGAGGCCGCTCTCGGCGAACGCATCGAGTCGTACATGGTGCCTGGTCGCAATCCTGCGGTCGGCATCACGGCGTCGGGCGGGCTGTTGACGATCCGGATCGTTGGCACGGCGGCGACCGCGGCGCTAGCTGCCACCGCCTGCGAAGCCACGGCCGCCGAGCTGCGATCGCTCGTTGGCGAGTGGATGTTTGCCGAAGGCACGGTCGAGCTGCCAGACCTCGTACTGCAGCGACTGCGCGCGGCCGGCCGCACTCTGGCGATCGCTGAGTCTTGCACAGGTGGTCTGATTGCGGCGCGCCTCACGGAGGTTGCTGGCAGTTCGGACGTGCTCATGGGCGGCGTCGTCGCCTACAGCAACGCCAGCAAGCAGGCGCTGCTCGGGGTGTCGGCGGAGTTGTTGGCAGCGCACGGCGCCGTCAGCGAACCGGTGGCGGCGGCGATGGCGGCAGGCGCGCGCAGCCGCTTGGTCGCCGACGTCGGCATCGCCACCACGGGCATCGCGGGCCCGGCGGGCGGCACGCCCCAGAAACCCGTCGGCACCGTGTGTTGCGCGATCGCCACCCTCGAAGGCACGCGGGCCTGGACGGTCAAGATCCCAGACCTCGGGCGGCAGTTCATTCGCGATCGAGCCGTGTTCGAGATCTGGCGCGCCTTGTTGGCGCGGTGACATCGAGCACGCCGAAGTGCGCGCGGCGCACTATCATCGGCGACTGTGGTGCGGCCCAGCCTTCTCCTCCACTTGGCGAGCGCGTGACGAAGTGAAGATCTGCCTGTCGTGTGAAGGTGTATCGAACACGTCGGCGAATCGTTGTGGCCATTGCGGGGCGTGGTTGCTGCCGACCGACACCATTCACTACCCGGTGCGCCGCGGTGAAATCGACGCCGGCAACCCTCTGCTCGGCACCATCGTCGACGGCAAGTATCGCCTGCAGGGTGTGCTCGGTCGCGGCGGGCTCGGCACGGTGTTTCGCGCCCAGCACATTGGCTCGTTGCTGACGGTGGCCCTGAAGATCCTGCATCCGCGCTTCTCGGAACGCGCGGAGTATCGGCGCGCCTTGCTGCCCGAGGCTCGCCGAGCGGCGACGGTGACGCATGAACGCTGCGCGCGGGTGCTCGACGTTGGGGAGGCCGAGGACGGCGTTGCCTACCTGGCGATGGAATTGGTGGAAGGCAAGACGCTCGACTTGCTGGTGCGGGCGGGGGCGCTCGCACCTTCGCATGCGCTCGAGATCCTGGCGCAGATCGCGGAGGCTTTGGTCGCCATCCATGCGGTCGGCTTGGTGCATTGCGATCTGTCGCCGCGCAACGTCATGGTGACGCCGCGTGGCACCGCACTGCAGGTGAAGGTGCTCGACTTCGGCATTGCGCGCAGCGTGTCGTTGGCGGGGCTCGCTCGCCCGCAGGGTGAGTTCGCTGGCTTCGTCAATCCGGCGTTCGCCGCTCCTGAGTTGACGGCGGGCAAGGAAGTCGATGCGCGGGCTGATCTGTATTCCTTGGGAACGCTGGCCTGTCTGCTGTTGACCGGCACCATGCCCGTCGATGACGCCGATCCACGGCGCGCCGCCGCGGCGGTAGCGGCCGGAGACCTGCGGCCGTGGTCTTTGGGAACGACACTGCCGCGTCGCCTCGTGCGGCTGGTGCAGCGCTGCCTCATGCACTCGCCGGCGCAGCGGCCCGCGTCGGCGGCGGTGGTTGGCCGCGAGCTGGCGATTCTGCGCGGGGCCCGGCGGCCAGCACTCGCTCGCGCCTCGGTGGCCGTTCTCGGGATCGGCGTGCTGGCGGTGTTGGCCGGTGGCCGCAGTGCGTCGCGTCCCTTCTTGCGACCGCTGTCCGGTTCGGTGTTCGAGTTGGTTGACGGATCTTTGTCGGCGACGCAGCCGTCGCGCGACTTGCACAGCCGGAGCTTGGAGACGCTGCGGTTCGACTATGGCGGGTTCACTGCGGCGCGGCTGCGGGCCGACTTGGTGCGCGACGGCGACGTGTTGCTGCGCAAGAACCTGAGCCCAGAGGTCGACGCGGCAGCGGGCACGCTGTTGTTGTCGACGGCGCAAGCCGAGTGGCGTGAAGTCGTGCAGAGCCTCGCGCGCACGAGTCACGAACGACCGATCGATTTGGTCTTCGTGGTGCCAGGCTCGGCGGCGCTGGGCTCCGCCCGCCTGCGACTCGATGACACGCCGCCCACACTGACCGGGGACGTGATCGATGGGGAGGGTGGTTTGACGCAGCGCACGAAGCTGCGCTACCACGCTACGGATGCGGTCGGGGTGCGAGCGGTCGCGGCGCAAGTTCACTTTGCGACGGGACGCACGGTGGAGCTGGAGTTGCCAGCCGGAGCCACGGAGTTTGCGTTAGGAGACGAGTTGGCGGCGAAGACCAATTCGCTGGCAGCTCTGGGTGCGGGAACGTTGGTTCTGGCGGCGGCCGACCGCGCCGGCAATCGGCATCAGCTGCCGGCGGTGGCGTTCGCAGCAGCCGACGTCGCGGCGCCGCGGGTCGTCGAGGTCTCCGGGCCAATCGGCGAAGGTTTCTTGCCGGCGGCGTCCGGTCGTGTGCGCATGCGGATTCGATTGTCGGGCGCGGAGGCTGGTTGCACGCTCGCAGTAGCTCGCGATGGTGAGTTCGCGCCCGCTGTGCAATTGGTCGGTGCCGCCGAAGTGCACACGGTCGAGATGGACTTGGGCGGCGATGTGCACGGTGGCCTGTGGAAGTTTGCGATCGAAGACGCCGCGGGCAATCGCACGCTGCGCGACCTGCCGATCGTCGTCCATGATCGCAGTCTGCGAGTCGATTTCGACTGTGTGGACGCCAACGCCCGATCGCTTGGCGGCGAACTGGTGCTGGGCGATCGGCCCTGTCGCATCGAGGCGCGGGTAGGCGCCAATTGGTCGATTGGCGATGTGCGCGTTGATTTGTCGGCGTCCTCCGTGGGCAAGGCAAGTGACAGTTTGCTGCGCTGGGAACGTGGTCCTGGATCGTTCGCAACCCTGCACCTGGGTGCGCTGCCGCCAGGCAGTCACACGTTGCGGTTCGAATTGCACGAAGCGGACGGCGACGGGGAACCACGGTTGCGCACCGCGACGACGGTGCCATTGCGGGTGTTGCCAGCGGCGATCGACGTGCGCGTGCCGACGGCACGTTCCCGGTTCTTGCCGGGACTGCTGCAAGCCGGTGTGTTGGCGCGCAGTGGCGAGGGGGTGGTCGAAGGCGTGGCATGGCGAATGGATCCGACGTTGCGTGGGTATTTGCGCGGCACGCTGTGGGTCGGGGTTGCCACCCCGGTGCCGTTGCCCCTTTCGGCACGGCACGAAAGCGCTCTGCTGCCGGCCGTGGTGCCCGTCGTCGGTCGCAATCGGCTCGCCATCGAAATGTCCGACGTGTTGCAGCGACCGGTGCGGTTGTGGGTTGGCGACGAATTGGTGGTGGCAGCCGACCAAGCCGCACTCGCGCGTGTCACCGTGGCGGACTTCTGGTGGCACGATGAAGTGCCGACGTTGATCGGCGAAGAGTTGCTCGTGGAGTTCGGTCAGCTGGCCCGCGTGAAGTTGCGCTGCCCTTGGCCGTTGCAGGCCGAAGATGCCGAGGAACTGCGGCTCGACATCGGTCAGAGCGAGGTCCCCGTCGGCAAGATCACGCCGATGGCCGGGGACGCGTCGACGATCGTGTTCGACGTGCCGTTCTTGGTGTGGAGTGCCGCCGCCAAGCTGGCCGACAAGACCCGCGATCAGTACTCCGCCCAACTGGAAGCGCGCGTGCCAGTGCACGTGGCGACTCCTTCTGGTCGCTACCCGTTGTCGCTGCGCTTGCGCACCATGCGCAGCACGTTGTTGCCGGTGACCCTCGGCGAACTGAGTGACGTGCCGGCGGAACTCGCGGGCCTGCGGCTACTGCCGGTGTTGGCGCCGTCGTTGCCGTTCCCAGAACCGGTGCCGCCGTTGGCGCCGCCGCGTGCCACCTTTCGGCCGCAGGTGGCGGTGGCCGTGCGCAACATGACGGACATTCTGTTGCAAGACCGCGAACTGACCTGCGGGCAGGCGCGCGCGTTGGTGACGGCGTTGCCGCGCGTCGCCGCCGAGGATCTGGCCCGTTGCGTTCACCACGACGATCCGTTGGCGGCGGCGCGCATGACGGCGGTCAACTTGCTGCCCAAGGCGGTGGCGTTGGCGACGAGCGAGACGACGTTGACCGAAGTGACGTTCTATCAAGCTTGGGCGCTGACTCGCTTGCTCGGACTCGTGGTTGCCAACGATGTCGATGCCTTCCGTTTGCCGCTTGGGTGCGAACTGGAACTGGCGACGTTTGGCGGTGCCAGCGTGGCGAGCTGCAATGGGCCCGTGGCTCACGGTGGCGCCGTCTCCATGGCGGCATTCCTGGCGGCGACCCACACGGCTGCGAGCGGCGAGCCGAAGACAGCGCAGCAGTGCGAGACTGCGGGCGATGTCGTCGGGACGTCGTATGGGGCCGCTTTCTTCGGCCTCGACTTCGGCGTGCGGGAATGGGTGCTCGACATTCCTCACGTGCTCGGCGCGGACGGGCTGTTGCGCGAATGGATCGCGGACCGCGACGCGCATCTAATGCACATCGATGAACTCAGTCGCGGTGTGGCGAACCCGATGCCCGACCGACTCGGTCCGTTGCGGCACCTCGGGGTCGTGCGCGGTCTTGGCCTGGGTCAGCGCCAAGGCCTTATCGATGCGACCGGCCGTCCGCTCGATGTCGCGGCGTTCACGGTGGTGCCAGGCTGTGTCCCTGGGGTGTTGCGCACCGAGCAACTGCGGCGCGACGGCATCGACTTGCTGGCTGGCAGCAGCGACCCGCGACTGCAGTGCATCGGGTTTCGCGTGGTGGGTGTGAAGGAGCGGTTGATCGGTTTGCGAGGCCCCCGATGAAGTGGTTCTCGCCTTGGCGCTCGCTGGGCCTCAGCGCCCTGTTGCTCAGCGCTTGCGTGTCGCCCAGTGAGGACTTGCGCGGACTCGGCGAGCAGCCACCGCTCAACGGGGCGGTGTTCGTCACTGGCGGGGCGTTCCTGACTGGCCGCACTGCGGAGGACGCGACATTCGGCGAATTGGCCGACGGCACGGCCGCTCCGGCGGCTTCTCGCGAGGTGATGCCGATCGCGGATTTCGTCGACGTGTTGATGCGCAGCAAGGTGTTCCAGCACGTGGCCGTCGACAGTGATGCGGAGAGTCGCCGACGCGTCAGCCAGTTGATGTTGGCGGGCGCTACGGATGCGCTGTTTTCCGAACTACTCGAACGCGTGCGCATGCAAGGGTTCGACTACGTGTTGGTGGTGGAAGAACTGCGCGACGGGCCGATCGAGATGCAGGGAACGAACGGTCGCTGGCCGGTGACCTTCGCCACCTGGATCCTGCTCGGTGTTGGCGCCCTGATCCCGGATCGCACGTTCGAATCGCGAGCGACGTTGCGGGTGACGTTGCGCGAGCTGCAGATGGGACGGCCTCTGCACGAGTCGCTGCTCGATGCCGGCACCGTGGACTTGGCGTTGGTCGAGCGCACCGATTTCTGGGGCCTGCTGTCGTCGATCCTGGTGCCACCGTTTTGGGTCGGCGATGACCGAGCTGCCGTCAAGAACTCGGTCGGCACCACGACACAGCGGCGCTTGCTGCTGCGATTGGCCCGCGAGCTGAAGAGCGAATCGGTGCGCCAGCGACTGCGGGAACGGGCCGCGGCAGACGTGACGATGAGTGAAACCGCCGAAGGCTGGAAGGTGATCGTGACGGCGCTCGAGGGGCTCAGCGTGGCCCGACTGCGTGGGCATGCCAAGCTCGATGCGGTGGCAGCGGACACGTTCGCGGCTGTGTTGTTGTCGTCGGTGAAGGTCGATGCCGGGCGCTATCGCTACGAGGCGCTGCTGCCGACGATGGCCAGCGGCGAACGCGTGCAAGTGCTGGTCGGCACGCTGCGTGGCGGCGTCGCATCGGCGACCTTCAGCCCAGGTAGTCGGTGATGAAGACCCCGACGAATGTGTTGGTTGGCGTGTGCACGCATACGGGCCACGTGCGCACCAACAACGAGGACGATTACTTGCTGGGCTCGTTGCCAGCGCCCGGCCCGTTCTTCGCGGCGATTGCGGATGGCATGGGCGGCATGGCCGGTGGCGCGGAAGCCAGTCGAACGGCATTGCGCGCGGCGGCGACTTGCGTGCTCGATGGGGCCAGCAAGCTGTCGTTGGCCGAGCGTGTGCGGGAGGGGTTCGCCGCGGCGGGCGTGCGGGTGTTCGACGCGAGCAGAGCGGTGCCGGCCTTGCGGGACATGGGGACGACGTTGACGGTCCTCTGTCTGGGTGACGGCACGCTGACGTTTGGGCACGTCGGCGACACTCGTCTGTATCGCGTTCGTGCTGGTCGGTGCGAGCAGATGACGACGGACCATGCCGTGCGCGAACCGGACAATCTGTTGACGCGCTGCATCGGTGCTGGCTACGCGACGGTGGCATACGATGGCGGTGCCTTCGCCGTCGAAGTGGGGGATCGCTTTGTCTTGGCCACCGATGGGGTGTGGAGTGTGGTGCCATCGGCGCAGTTCGTGCGCACCGTCGAGCGTGGTGAGGCCCAGGCCACCGCCGAGGCGCTGGTGGCGGCAGCACTGGCGCTTGGTGGCCCTGACAATGCGACCGCGGTAGTAGTGGATCTGGTGATGCCGGTTGGCGGCGACCTGGTCGAGCGCCAGCTGCCGCGCGACGAACGTCCTGACGATCGGCGTTCTTGGCCGCGACCGGTCTCCTTGCGCCCGCCGCTGTGGCCGTGGCTGTTGCTGGCGGCCGGAGTGCTGTTGGCTGTGCATGCAACACTGCGTTGGTGCGGCTTCGACCGCGGGGTGTTGACGATGTTTCCCGGTTGAACGAGAACCTTCGCGCGACGACGTGGTGACTCGCCGCCGGGTCTGCACTATTCCTGCGGGTGTTGCCTGGATCTGGAGCGGCGGCGGTTGCCGCTGCCGACGTTCTGCGCAACGATGCTCTTCGCCCCTCGCACACCGATGCCCAAGAAGCTGCAGCGCAAGATTCCTGTTCCGAAGTCCTCCGCGCCCGCGGTTGCTTCCCCATCCGCCGGAGGTTCTGGCGGCAGCGGTGGGTTGTCGTTGTTCTCGCGCAAGCGGGTGACGCCGCGTGTGCTCGCCGAGTTCACCAGCCAGCTGGCCGTGCTGCTCAACGCCGGCATCCCGATCACCAAGAGCTTGCGCATTCTCGAGGGGCAAATGCCGCCCGGCCCGATGAAGCGCATCGCGGCGGGTCTGGTCGAGGACGTCGAAGGCGGCACCTCGCTGTCGGAGGCGATGCAGAAGCATGACGTCGTCTTCGATGCGCTCTACACCAACATGGTGCGGGCTGGCGAAGCCGGCGGTGTGCAGGAGGAGATTCTCAATCGCCTCAGCGGGTTCTTGACCCAGAGCGAAGCGATCAAGGCGCGGGTGAAGGGAGCGCTGGCGTATCCGGTGGCGATCTTGGTCGTCGCGATCTTGGTGCTGCTGTTGGTGTTCGCGTTCGTCATCCCCAAGTTCAAGGCGGTGTTCGAAGCGACCAAGGGCGTGATGCACTGGACGACGCAGCTCGTCATCGACATCGGCGAGCACCTCAAAGTGTGGTGGTGGATCTACATCGTCACCGCCCTGCTGGTCATCGTGTTGCACCGCGTGCTGATGGCGAAGGCGTTTGGCTATCGCTCGTTCATGCACCGAGTGGCCTTGCGGCTGCCGCTGTTCGGCAAGCTCATCCACAAGAGCCTTGTCGCCCGCTTCGCCCGCACCTTCGGCACTTTGATCCAGAGTGGCGTACCGCACTTGGACGCCCTCGACATTTTGGCGGCATCGACCAACAACGTGCACATGAAGAGTGCCGTCGGCGACGTGCAATCGTCGATTCGTGAGGGCGCAGGGTTTGCCGTGCCCATGGGCGAGAGCGGCATGTTCGACGACATCGTCGTCAACATGGTCGACGTCGGCGAACAGACCGGCGAACTCGATCGCATGCTCACCAAGGTCGCGGATCGCTACGAGATCGAAGTCGATCGCACGATTGAGACGACGTTCAAGTTGATCGAGCCGGTGTTGTTGGTGTTCCTGGCCGTCGCCGTCGGCTTCATCGTCTTCGCCTTGTTCATGCCGCTGCTGACGATGATGCAGCAGATCGGCAAGAGGTAAGCCGTCCGTGTCGCTCGCCTGGCGCATTCTGCTCCTGGCGTTGCTGCTGAACGTCATCACCGTTGGCAGCGTGCAGGTGGTGGTGTTTTTCGCGCAAACGGCGTGGCTCGCGGATCAGAACCAATCGCTGCGCGATTCGGTGCAGGGGTCGTTCGCCGAGCTCGAGCGGGTCTACCCAGCGGAAGACGTGGGGGATGCGGCCGGCGACGCCGCCGTGGTGCGCCGCTTGCTGAGCGCCGGTTCGCCACGCGACCTCTACGACGACGTGATCGTCACCAATGGCCGACCTCCGTACGAGGTGCTGTATCTCAACCCGTTGGGCGCGGTGCATCGCGATCCTGATCAGTTTCCGTCGGCGGTGATCACCGCTGGCATCGTGCAAGCGCGCGAGGCAGACGGCCTCTTGCAGGTGGCAGGTGGCTTTTGCTACGCGCTGCGGCAACTCGATGCCGTGGTCGGGTACTTGTGGTTCCATCCCAAGCACTCCCCTTTGTTGCCGCCGTCGTTGCCGTTGTGGACGTCGATCTGCGGGGTCGTCGCGTCGACGGTGCTGTTCGGCGCTGTGTTGTTCTGGGGCACTCGGCGCACCATTCGTCGGCCGTTGCAAGCGATCAGCGATGCCGCCGCCGCGGTCGGCACCGGTCGCTACGACGTGCATTTGCCCGAAGGCCAGGGCGTGCCCGAACTCGGGCCGCTGGTCATGACCTTCAATCGCATGGCCGCGCAAGTGGCTGGCCACACCCGCGCGCTCGAACAAGCGGTGCGCGACGCCGTCGAGGAGGCGAAGCAAAAAGAGCGCGCGCTGGTGCTGAGTTCGCGGTTGGCCAGCATCGGCACGTTGGCGGCCGGCGTCGCCCACGAGATCAACAACCCGATCGGCGGCATGCAGAACGCGGTCAATCGGCTGCTGCAGAACAAGGACCTCGCCGACAAGCAGCGCGTCTATCTGCAGCTCGTGCAGGATGGGCTGCAGCGCGTTGCCCGCACCACGCGGCGGCTGCTCGACTTCTCGCCGCGGCAGGTGGCGCCGGGCCGGTTTGCGCTGGCGGTCGCGATCGATGGCGCGCGCGCCCTTGTCGAACACCGTCTTCAGCAGGGCAACGTGCGGTTCGATCTCGATGTGCCGAAGGACCTGCCGCTGGTGCATGGGGATCCGCACGAGATCCAGCAGGTGATGCTCAACCTGTTTCTCAATTCGCTCGATGCGCTGCAAGGGCGGCCACAAGGCAGCATCCAAGTGCAGGCGAACGAACGGGACGGCCGTATCCATTTGCACGTGGTGGATGACGGTCCTGGCATGGATCCGATCCACCTGCCGCGGGTCTTCGATCCTTTTTTCAGCAAGAAGGAAAGGCCGGACGCCAGCGGGCTTGGCATGTTCATCTGCTACTCGATCGTGCAGAACCACGGCGGCGACATCACGGTCGACTCGCAGCTTGGCGAAGGCTTCAAGGTACACATCACGCTGCCGATCGCAGGGTAATCGCTCGCCGCGTGATTAACGGCAGCGTGATCGACTGCGTTCGCGGTGCGGCTACTGCTCGACTTCGGTGCCCGAGTAGAGCCAGACCTGATTCTTGCCGCGACGCTTGGCTTCGAGCAGCGCGCGGTTGGCGTTGCGCCGCAGTTGATCGACGCTGCTAGCGACGCGGCCGTCGTAGCTGTCGACGCCGATCGACACTGTGACCATGCGCTGGTAGTTGCCCTTCTGCACGGTCATGGCGGCGATCTTCTGGCGAATGCGAAGGGCGGTCTGCACGGCTTCGGCGGGGCTGGTTTGTGGCAGCAACACGCAGAATTCGTCGCCACCAAACCGCGCCGCCAAGTCGGTCTCGCGCACGTTCGCTTTCAAAGCGTCGGCGACGCGCCGCAGCACTTCATCGCCGAAGGCGTACTCGGTGGAATCGTTGACGCCCTTGAAATTGTCGACGTCGATCAGCAGCAGCGACAGTGGGTTTTGGTACCGCTGCGCGCGCTTCCATTCGAGATCGAGCAGCGTGCGCATGTGGCGTTCGGAGACGAGCCCGGTCTTGAAGTCGATGCTGACCTGACTTTCGAGTTGTCGTGCGCGCACGTGCAGGCTGCGAATGCTCGTTCTGGTCTGCAACGCGAGCTCGACGCGATAGACGCATTCGGCGGGGGCACACGGCTTGAGTACGAAGTCGCGAAACGGCAGGCGCAATTGGCGCGCCTCGGATAGTGCTTGCAGGTCGTCGACCAACAGGATCACCGGCACCGGGTCATCGTCGCGCTGCAGACTGGCGAGCAGTTCGACTTCCACACCGCCCGCCGACAGCACCAGGGGATTGAGCAGCACAACGTCGGGGCGCGTCGCCGCGACCAGCCGGTGGCTCTGCGCCAACGAGTCGCCGACGTGCACTTCATAGCCATGCCTCGCCAGCGCCAGAGTGAGTTCTCCGAGCGGATCGTGGTTGTGGTTCATCAGCAGCACGACCTGGGTGGTCGTGGCTGATTCCGTGCCGAGTTCTGGACTGCCGACCATGGCCGGAGTGTCGGCTGTTTTGTGGGCCTGGACCAGGGGGGTAAGAGGGCGTTGCTGCAGACTCTCCAAGGAAGTCTCTGGCGACACTGCCGTGCGGAAGGGACTGAGCCGTGCGGAAGGGACTGATCGGGCGAGTCCGCTTTTCTCGCTCGCGATGGGGCCGACGGGGCCGGCGAAGTTTAGCCCCGAATGCTAGGAGCGAAAGGGGGTCGTTGGCGGGGCTGCCGAATCCTGGTTGGCGGCGCTGTCGACAGTCGCTCGGCTGCTGGCGGCAGGGTCGTTTGGCACGCGAGGGTTTGCGTCCTGTGCCAACTCGATCTTGACGGACAGACGACCGTCTCTAGAATCCTCCGCCCTTCATTACCGCTGGAGATCGTTCGTTTCGACCGGTCGCCAGCAGCCGATTCGCGCAGAACGCCGCACAGGCAAACCCATCGTCAGGCAAGGAGCCGTCCACAACGTGCCGCTCGTAACCGTCCAAGAATTGATCGACGCAGGCGTCCACTATGGCCACCAGGCCAGTCGGTGGAACCCCAAGATGAAGCCGTTCATTCACGGCAAACGGCACAAGATCCACGTGATCAACCTCGAGGAGACAATCCGCGGGCTGTATCGCGCGACGCACTTCTTGCGGCACTTGGCTGCAACCGGCTCGCAGATCATGTTCCTCGGCACGAAGAAGCAGATTCGTCCCGTGGTCGAAGCCGAGGCAAAGAAGTGCAGCATGCCACCAGTCACCGAGCGTTGGATCGGCGGCACGCTGACCAACTTTGCGACGGTGCGCGAGCGCTTGGCTCGCTTGATTGAGCTCGAGCACCTGGAAACCACCGGCGGCATCGAGAAGTACAAGAAGAAGGACCAGTCGACGATGCGCCGCGAGATGAAGCGCATTCGCCGCAACCTCGAAGGCGTCCGTGATCTGCACGGCCTTCCCGGTGCCCTGATCGTGGTCGACCCGCGGCGCGAAGACAACGCCATGCGCGAAGCCAAGCGCATGAACGTGCCGGTGGTCTGTGTCCTGGACACCGACTGCGACCCGACGCTCGCGGACATCGTGATTCCAGCCAATGACGACGCCATGAGCTCGGTGCAGCTCGTGCTTGGCAAGCTGTCGGAAGCGATCCTCGAGGGTCGTAAGCAATGTGACGAGAGCACGCTGCGCGATGCCCAACGCACGGCAACGGATGACGTGCGCAATCGTCAGGCCCAAGGTCGTCGTAGCTCGGAAGGGCGCGATGGCGGTGGCCGTGGTGGTCGTGACGGTGGCGGTGGACGTCGCGGTGGACCTGGCGCTCGACGTGGCCCTGGTGGTCCCGGTGGTCCAGGCGGCGGTGGTCCAGGCGGCGGTGGTCCTGGTGGCGGCGCTGGCCGCTTCAATGCTGGTGGTCACGCGGCTTCGGTTTCCATTGGATCCGATCGCGGCGACAGCGGTGCGGCGGCGCCCGCAGCGCCTGCGGCGCCCGCAGCGCCTGCAACACCTGCTGGTAGCTGAGCCTTGGTGGGCGCCTGCGGCCCACCTTCAGTTTCTTTGACGCGAACGGTCGCCCTCGCCGGTGGAGTGCTGCTCGCAGGGCGCCTTGGGCCGTCGCTTCCTGAATCCCTGCGTGCAGTCGCACGCATTCGACGACGAGTGAATCCATGACCGAAATCGATGCCAAGATGGTGATGCGCCTGCGCGAGATGACTGGCGCCCCAATGATGGACTGCAAGGCCGCGCTCAAGGAAACGGGCGGCGATATGGACAAGGCCAAGGACGTCCTGCGCAAGAAGGGCAAGCAGGTCGCTGACAAGGCTTCGAGCCGCGACGTCAAAGAGGGCCTCGTCTATGCCTACCAGCACCACAGCGGCAAGCTCGGCGTGCTGGTCGAGGTCGTTTGCGAGACGGACTTCGTCGCCCGCAACGAGGACTTCAAGGCGTTTTGTCGCGGCGTCGCGCTGACCGCGGCAGCCTATTCGCCGATCTTCCTCAACCGTGAGTCGGTCACGGCGGAGGCCATTGCCAAAGAAAAGGCGATCGTGACGGAGATGGCGAACGAATCGATGAAGGGCAAGCCCCAGTCGGTGATCGACAAGGCGATCGACGGTCGGCTCGACAAGTTTTATGCCGAGAAGTGCCTGATGGAGAAGCAGTACGTGCCGGACGACAGCAAGACGGTTGAGCAGGTGCGCACCGAGCTCGTTGGCAAGATCGGCGAGAACATTCAGGTTCGTCGCTTTTTCCGCGTGGAACTGGGCGGCTGATCGAACTGGGCGCTGATCGAACTGGGCGGCTGATCGAATTGCGTGGCCGATCAGGCTCGGTGCTGATCGAGGGCTATGGAAGGCCGGTTGGCTGCGGCCAAGCCGTTCCTTGCTCTTCGAAGCCACGCTCGCGGCGGCGTTGCGCCGCCCTTACTGTGCGACGGTCTCCGCGCGCCCATCCCTATGCCAGACCCGAAGAACCTCGCCCCCCTTGCCCCCCCGCGCCAAATCAAGCGCATCCTGCTGAAGATCAGCGGCGAAAGTCTTGGCGACGAAGGCGTGGGTGTGGCGCCGGCAGTGGTCGCCGCCGTGGCCGAACAAGTGGCGCGGGTGCAGCGACTCGGGGTCGAGATCGCCGTGGTGGTCGGCGGCGGCAATCTGCTGCGCGGGGCAGAATTCGCCAAGCTTGGTACCAATCGCACGACCGCAGACCACATGGGCATGTTGGCCACGGCCATCAATACGTTGGCCATGCAGGACGCTCTCGAACGCGCTGGCATCCCGACGCGCGCGGCCTGCGCAGTGGAGGTCAAGACGATGATGGAGCCCTACATCCGGCGCCGGGTCATCCGACACTTGGAGAAGGGGCGCGTCGTGGTGCTCGCCGGCGGCACCGGCAATCCGTACTTCACGACTGATACGGCGGCTGCACTGCGGGCAACGGAGCTTGGCGTTGATGCGATCTTCAAAGCCACCAAGGTCGATGGCGTCTACACCGCCGATCCGAAGAAGGACCCGACCGCCAAGAAGTTTGCGCAGTTGTCATTCCAGGAGGCGCTGTCCCGCGACTTGCGCGTGATGGACCGCACGGCCTTCACGCTCTGCATGGAAAACCGCATGCCGATCATGGTCTTCGACATGTTCGTCGAAGGGAACATGGAGCGCGCCGTGCGGGGCGACGACATCGGCACCTGGGTCTGCTAACGCCTGCCGTGCAGGTCCGGCCGTTGTTTGTTGACGCCGACGAACGGATCAGCTGACCGCTGCTGGGGGGCGCGCTACAGTCCGTCGGCAGCGCCACAATCTGTCACTGCAAAAAAAGCATGGAACCCTACGCCTCGATTCTGGCCGACCTCAAGCTGAAGACCGACAAGACTCTGAAGCACATCAAGGAGCAGCTCGGCAGCATTCGCACGGGCCGGGCTTCACCGACGTTGGTCGACACGATTCGCGTCGACTACTACGGCACGTCGACGCCGTTGCATCAGATCGCCCACATCTCGGTGCCGGAGGCACGTCTGTTAGTGATCAAGCCATTCGATGGTTCGCAGCAAGTGGTAAAGGACATCGAAAAGGCCATCCACAAGAGCGACCTCGGCCTCAACCCTCAGTCGGATGGCAAGCAGTTGCGCCTGTCGATGCCACCCTTGTCGGGGGAGCAGCGGCACAAGCTCGTTGCCAAGGTCAAAGACCTGGTCGAACAGAACCGCGTCGCCCTTCGCAACGAGCGGCGTGACGCCAACAAGTTGGCTGACCAGATGAAGAAGGATGGCAAGCTGACTGAGGACCTGTGCAAAAAGGCGCACGAGGCCATCGACAAGGAGCTGAAGGTGGTCGAGCAGAAGCTCGACGAGTCGCTGCGCGCCAAGACGAAGGAAATCCTCGAGGAATGACGTCAAGGAAGGGGGGGGCGGCCGACAGCGATCTGCCGTGGCCCTTGCGCGCAGGCGCACGGCGCGGTTTCATCCTTGCCCCGCAAAGCCGGGGGGCGTAGCTCAGCCGGTAGAGCAGCGGCCTTTTAAGCCGTAGGTCGCAGGTTCGAGCCCTGCCGCCCTCACCATTCATGCCGGCAACTGTGTAAGTCGCGCCAATGATCGATCCAGAATTCCTAGGCATGCTCGTGTGCCCGTCCACCAAGAAGCCGCTGCGCGTGGCGACGGCGGGCGAGCTCACGGCGGTCAACCAAGCCATCGCCAAGGGTGCCGCGAAGAATCGCGGTGGCACCGCGGTGACGGCGGCATGGGCGGCAGCGCTGGCGACCACAGATGGCGCCTGGCTCTATCCGATCACGGACGACATTCCGATTCTGCTCTCCTCCGAAGCCGTCGCTGCTGTCGGCTGATTCAAGAACCTTCCCATTTCGCGGCGACCGATTCGCTTCGGCCCGCCGCAGCCCAGTATCCTGTTCGACTTGCCATGGCGACGAATCCCGCCCACCCGCCAGTTCCCGCTGCTCCAACGCCACAACCTGTTGAGCCGCACTACGACGAACTCCGTGGCGTCTACGGCTTCTTCCGCCGCCACCAGAAGAAGGTGCTGTACACGGCTGGCCTCTTCACGCTGCTGACGTTCTCGATCACCGGACCGATGATGTCGATGGCGTCGGAAGTGTTCAGCCCGACTCGCACCATGCCGACGATCCTGGTCGACGGCAAGCGCGTGGAGATGCAGGCCTCCGACTACGACTTTGGCAACGACATGGCGCGCAACCTGTCGACGGCGTTGCCGCCCGGTGTGCTGCCGGCTCTTGATCCAGGCGAAGGCAGTCAGAGCCAACTCGGCGAGGTCTATGCCTACCTGCGTCGAGCCGCGATCGCGTCGGGCATTGAAGTGTCGATGGTCGAGGTCGATCGCGCGATCGAGACGCTGCGCGAACTCTTGAGTGCGCCGACGGCCGCCAAGTTGGCGCGCGATCGCAGCTTTGCCTCGCTGGCGCAGTATCGAACCCTGGTTGCCGAAGCGATGCGGGTCGGCGTCTACATTCGCCTGCAGACGCTAGCGCTGGATGGCACCGAAGCCCGGTTGCTGCAACAGATCAAAAGCGATCGCGAGAAGATCACCCTGCGGGTGGCGACCTTCGACGAGAAGAAGCTCGAAGAGGACTTGAAGAAGACGTCCGCGATCACCGACGACGACATCAATAAGTGGATGGAGGGCAAGACCGATCGCGACAAGATGCAGATGGGGGCGTACGACGTGCCGCGCGCCGAACTGCGGTTCGGTGGCGCGCTGCTCGCGGAAGGTCAGTTTGACCCCGAGCAGTGGAAGGACGTCTACCTGAAGGACTTCACGGTCTCCGACGACCAGCTGCAGAACATCTACAACGCCGAGCGGGAGACTCGCTACAAGCTCGAAGGCGACAAGCAGTACAAGCCATTCGACGACGCGGCGGTGAAGGCCGAGTTGACGCGCTTGATTCAGGCCGAGCACGTGATGAACCAGATCATGTCGGCGGTGCGCACCAAGCAAATCGAGTTGCTGAAGCCGCAGACGGACGAGGTTTCGCGGGTGCAAGGGGAGCTTGGCACCACCGACGCTTCGGTGCGCACCCAGCAAGCGAAGCTCGACGGGCTGCAAGCTGAGCTGACTGCGAAGGAAGCTGAGTTGGCGTTGAAGCCGGAGGATGCGGCGTTGAAGGACGCGGTCGTCAAGCAGAAGGAAGCCATCACGACGACGAGCAACGAGCTGTTCGCTGCCAATGAGAAGTTGCCATCGCTGAAGACTGCGATCACCGCGGCCGAGCAAGCGCTGCAGGAAGCCCGAACCAACTTCGACTTTCCGGCGGCGTTCACCGAGCTGACGAAGGACAAGAAGGGCTTCGTGGTGAAGGCGCTGACTGGCAAGCGCACCGCTGACGAAATGAAGGATCTCGACGTCGCCGGGCTCGACACTGGATTCGGCACATGGCCGCTGTCGACGCACGGTGCTGGCTTGCGCGCGAAGGGCGACCTTGGCTCCGTGCCCGGCCGCACTTCGAAAGCGGTCGTGCTCTACCAAGCGACCGATGTCGAGCCAAAGCCATTGAAGGCGTGGGACAAGTTGAAGCCCCTCGCAGAAGGCGCCTACTGGACCGAGCAGGCGAAGAAGCAGGGTGAAGACAAGAAGAAGGCGATGACGGACGCGTTGCTGCGCTTGGCCAAGACCAAGATGACCGACAAGGTCACCGAGATCGAAGGCAAGAAGCAGTCGCGCATCGACGAGAAGATGGCGGAGTGGGAGAAGACCACCCAAGCCGCGATCGCCGCCGCCGAAAAGACGTTGGGTGAAACGCAGCCCGGCACGCAAGCGCGCGTGGGTTGGCAGCAGGAGCTCGACATGAAGAAGGCCGAGCTGGCCTTGAAGGAACAGCGGCGCGTCGGGTTCGAAGCCGAAGTGACCAAGGCCATCGAGACCGAGATTGGCACCGAGGCCAAGAAATTCTATGGCGCGGTGCTCGACCAGGCGGCGGCCGAGGCGGGCTTCGTCGCTGCGGATATCGGGCCGCACGCGCGCGATGTGCAGCAGCGCGAGCCGCGCTTCGATAAGTCCTACGACCACACGGTCGTATTCTTGATGGGCGGCCAATCGAAGTTGAAGGAAGGCGAAGCCACCGACGTGTTGCAGGACTTCACCAACCGTCGTTACCACGCGGCCGTTTGCACGAAGGTCGAGCCCATTGGCACCAGCGATGTCACCCGCCGCGACTTCGAGTCACTGCGCACTGGCGATGGCCGCGCGAGCTTTGCTTCCCAGCAGGCTGGCTTGGCCTACTACCAAGCGTTCACGCTGAAGGCCGTCGAGACGCGCTACGACCTGCAGCGGCCGGTTGGCGAGTAGCGCGAAGAGGCGTCGAAGGATGCCCCGAAGGATGCCCCGAAGGATGCCCCGAAGGACGCGGCGAACGGCAAGTAGCTCGATCTCGTCGCCGGGGCGCGCTAGCGCGGTTCGGCGATGACGATGATTTCGTCCTGCGGGTTGATGTAGACGTTGCACGCCCGCAGCAAGCCCAGCGGCTTCGCCAGCAAGCCTGGAATGCGGCCAAGTCGACCGGCGCGCTCCGCCAGGAAGCCGAACGACACGTACTTGCCCGCATACGCCGTCCCCACTTCGTGCACAGCAAAGCCGGAGTCGGTGAGCAGTCGGCGAATGGTCTGCGGGTCGAAGTGGTAGAGATGCTCGTCGTGTTTGTAGTGGTGCCAGCGCTTGCCCAAGAGCCGAGCCCAGCGCGACCCCACGTTCTGGGTCTCTAGCAGCAACCTGCCGCCTGGCTTGATCAGCGTGCGGATCGTTCGTAGCAGCGATTGCGGATCGGGAACGTGTTCGATGACGTCCCACAGCGTCACCATGTCGAACGACTCGGCGGCGTGGTGCTTGGCGGTGATCGCTGCTTCCAACGTGCCGATATGCACACGCTCAGCGCCAAGCGCCTTCACCGCTTCGACCGCGATGGCGGCGGACATCTCGACGCCGTGCACATCGTGGCCGTGCTGCTGCGCGATGCGCAGGAAGTAACCAGCGGCGCAGCCGACATCGAGAATGCGCGCCGTCGTCGGCAGGTGCCGGGACACCAGCCGCATGCGCTTCTCGAAGGTCTTGAGATAGAGCGCTGCCTCGCGGGCGTAGTCGGCGTAACCACGGGCCTTCGGGTTGTTGCTGCGCCAGTAGTTCTCGTCGTAGACCGCGACCAGTGCTTGCCCCTGCAACCGCGGCGTCACGTAGACGAGTCCGCAGCCGCGGCAGGTCAGCACCTGGAACGGGCCGTCTTGGAACTTCAGATCGCGGTCCTCACTCCCGCACAGTTGGCAGCGAGTGACTTCGGCCGAATGCGGGCTTTTGGGCGTCGGCATGTCGCTCAACTCGCGGGCGGCGACTTGGGCGCACCGCGTTCGAGGAAGCGTTTGCGACAGATCGTGCGGAACATCTTCAACGCCGTCTTCGCCTGGCGAAGAAACGTGTCTGAGTGTTTGGACTCACCGCCCATGCGTGGCGAGTACGTCACCGGCACCTCGATGATGCGGCAGCGTTCCTGCAAGGCGGCGCACATCATCTCGGGGGAAAACGCCGGGCCAGCTTGGGACAGCCGATGACGGATCTTCTCGAACGTCACCTTGGTCAAGGCGCGGAACGTGCATCCGACGTCGGTGAAACGAGGTTCCGAAGGCCGCATCCAGCACACCTGGAGGAACTTCGCCATGAAGACGTTTCCCCAGCGCAGCAGGAATCGCATGTTGGCGCCCTGCTGGACCATCTGCCTGGTCGTTCGCGTTCCCATCACCATGCCGGCGTCATCCAGGTACACGAGCAGCTTGACCACGTCGCGCGCGCGGAAACTGCCATCGGCCTCGACCAGCACCAGGATGTCGCCCTTGGCGGCGGTCATGCCGGCCAGCAGTGCCGACCCATACCCTGGTTTGTTCTCGGCCACGACCCGCGCACCCGCTGCCGCCGCATACTCCGCCGTGCGATCTTTGCAGTTGTTGTCGACGACGACAATCTCGTCGAGGTGTGGTTCCTTGCGAAACTCCTCGACCACTTGGCGGATCGTCACTTCCTCGTTGTAGGCAGGAATGACGAGCGAGACGGTCCGATCGCGGAACATGGGGGCGGAGAAGGATACCGTCGTCACGGCATCGCGCTACCTCGGGCTCGACGCCTAGCCCCGTCATGAGACTGGTGAACCCCGGCAAGGGCCTTTCCGTTTGGTTGCCAGTCCGGCCGGACCTAACCTGCCGCTCCGCTGTCATGAATAAGCTGCTTCTTGGTGCTCTCGGTCTCGCCCTTCTCACGCCGTCGCTCGCCAGCTGCCAGGTCGCGGCCTCGCCCGTCCGCAAGAAGGGCACGATCTACAAGGAGGATGTCGACACGTTGATCGATGTCCTGACCGATCACAGCAAGAGCAACCGCCTGCCCGCCCTCGGTGGGGACTCGGTGGTGGCGACAGCCAAGATCCTGGCCGCGATGGCGAAGTGCCACCGCCGCTACTACTACCCCGGCGACGTGCCAGCGGTTTCGCGCTCGGTCGAGTTCCTGATTTCGCAGCGCAAGCAAGACAGCAGCTTCGGTGATGCCGACGCGACGGCTTGGGTGGTCCAGGCCCTGACTCTGTTGCCGCTGGACGCAACGCAGTTCGGTGCCGAGGTCGATAGCGCGCGCGCATGGCTCGGCAAGAACAGCCAGCAAGTCGCGAGCTTTGATCAGCGAGTCACCAGCGTGCTTGAGCAAGTGCGTGCCGACGTCTTCCCGCAGCAGCTTGGGGCGGCAGCGGTAGCCAAGGGCAAGGCGTGGGTGGCGTCGCCAACCAGCCTGATCTACGGCGAAGCCGCCGATGGGCTGGTGCAGCTGGTGGCTTGCCAGGTCGCCAACAAGGCGCTCGACAAGTCCTCGGGCGGTGCGCAGGATCCGGCCGCCGCCGTCGCTGCCGCGGCGTGGTCGCCCGTGCAAGCCAAAGCGCTGGCGTGGTTGCTGCGGCAACAGCAGGAAGGCGTGTTCGCGGTCACGATGGGCGGCAAGACGTTCCCCGATCCGGCGCTGACGGGCTTTGGCCTGTTGGCGCTGCAGTGCAAGCCGAAGGCGCTGCGCACCGCGGAGGAGCAAGCGACGATCGAGAAGGGGCTGCGTTGGTTGCTCGCGGGCCAAAACGAAGACGGCACCTTCGGTCAGCAAGTCCCCAACTACACGACGTGTGTGGTGGTCGGCGCGCTGCATCGTTGGGGCGACCCCTCAGCGCTGCCCGCGCTGCAGAAGGCCCAGCGTGCCATTCTCGGTTTTCAGAACAGCGAGAACGGCGGCTACCAGAAGGGCGATCGCGACTACGGCTCAATCGGCTATGGCAACAGCCAGCGCGGCGACTTGAGCAACTTGCACTTCTCGTTGCAGGCGCTGCGCGAGACCGGACTCACGACCGACCACGAGGCCTTCCAAAAGGCGTTGACGTTCTTGCAGCGCACGCAAAACCTGAAGTCGGTGAATGACTTCCAAGGCAAGGTGCCGGATCTCGACAACGAAGGCGTGGTGCTCGATGCCACCTCGGGCGACGACGGCGGCGCTTCCTATTATCCCGGCAACAGCAATGCTGGCTACATCGTGCAACCCGATGGCAAGTCGGTGCCGCGCAGCTACGGCTCAATGACCTACGCGCTGCTCAAGTCCTACATGCTCGCCGGGGTGCCGGGCGACGATGTGCGGGTGCAAGCCGCGGCGAAGTGGATCCAGGAGAACTGGACGCTGGCGGTCAATCCTGGCACCGACCCGGCAATGGGCGAGAAGGTGAAGTACCAGGGCCTCTACTACTACTACATGGTGTTGGCGCAGGCCCTGGATGCGGCGAAGGTGACGACGGTCAAGGTCCCGGTCGCCAAAGCGCCCAGCGACGATGCCAAGGCCGTGGCCAAGACGGTCGACATCGATTGGAAGAAGGCGTTGCGCGCGCACATCGAGAGCTTGCAGCAAGCGGACGGCACCTGGGTGAACAGCAAGAACGACCGCTGGATGGAAGGCCTGCCGCTGTTGTGCACCTGCTACGCGATGACGGCCTTGGAGTTGTGCAAGTGACAGGCAGTGCGCCGCTGGTATTGCCAGCGGTGGCGGCGTGGTTCCGGTTCGCGCAGGGCAGTGCAGCCCATCTTGGCGCGGTCGATCCGAGCAGCTCCCGCTTCTTCGATCTCGGTCCGCTGGACGTGCCGACACTGCTGGCGCGCGGCGAGCTGCGCGCCGCCGATCTCGCGGCACGCATGGCCAAGGCGCCGACGATGGCCGCACCGGGGCGCATGCTCAAGCCCGTGCCGCAGCCCGGCAAGATCCTGTGCTTGGCGAAGAACTACGTGGCCCACGCCAAGGAGTTTGGGGCTGAGGCGCCGAAGGAGCCGATCTTCTTCGCCAAGCTGCCCGACACGTTGGTTGCACATGGCGAGCCCGTCGTCATTCCGCACTGGCTGGAGACCCGCGTCGACCATGAAGCGGAACTGGCGCTCATCCTCGGCTTTGCCGATCCATCAGCGCGCGGCGCCAAGTACGTCGAGGCGGCCACAGCCCTGTCCCTGGTCGCCGGCTACACGGTGCTGAACGATGTCACCGCCCGCAAGCTGCAGGGCACGGACCGCGACCAGAAGTACCCGTGGTTGCGCAGCAAGTCGCTCGACACGTTCTGTCCCTTCGGCCCGTTTGTGGTGCCAGCGGATGCGATCGACGCATCGGACCTGCAGATCACGATGCGCGTGAACGGCAGCGTCAAGCAGGCGGCGCGCACCAAGGACATGGTGTTCTCGATCGAGCAGGCGCTGGTCGCGATGTCGAGATGCACGACCCTGCGCCCCGGTGATCTCATCGCGATGGGCACGCCCGAGGGGGTTGGCCCAGTCGTGCATGGCGATGTGATGGAAGTCGAGATCGAGAAACTCGGCGTGCTGCGCAACCCGGTGGTGAAGGAAGAGCCGCGCTGAGCTGGTGGGTCGCGGCGTCGCCGGGCAGGGTGCAAAGCGATCAGAACCGCAGCGTTTCGATCGTGTTGACGGTCGTCGTCGCACCTTGGCCGCCAAACAGCACCAGCAGGCCATCGGGAAGCAGTTCTGCAACATGGCTCGCGCGTGGGCCACTGAGGGGCGCTGCCACAGCCCACGTGTTGGTCGCCGGGTTGAACACTTCGACGTTGGCGATCGAGATCGGTGCTAGCAGGGTGCCCTGCGAGCCGCCAGCGACGACCACGCGGCCGTCCGCAAGGCGTGTGGCACTGTGCAGCGCGCGCACGCTCGGCATGTTGACAGTCGCCCAGCTGTTGCTGGTTGGGTTGTAGACCTCAGCGCCTGCAATGGGCGCCGCCGCCGTCGCGTTCAGCAGGCTTGGCACGTTGACGCCGCCCGTCATCAGCACGCGGCCATCCGCCAGCGTCACTTGGTTGTAGTGATGCCCGGCGCGGCCTTGGCTCATGTTGGCTCCGCCGGTCCAGGTGCCCGTACCGGGGTTCCAGCGTTGCACGTTGGTCGTGCTGGCAGCCGCGATCGGAATGCCGAACAGGAAGCTGACCTGCACGCCGCCCGACACCATGACCTGGTTGTTCGACAACCGCGTCAGCGCTGGGGCGAGGCGAACGGCGGCCAGCGAATTGGCTCCAGACCAAGTGCCGGTGAGCGGGCTCCAGATCTCAACCGAACTCAGCGTGGCGGTGATGGCGGCAACGACGTCTGGCTGCAACGTGGAGGTGCCCCCAGCGACCATCACGCGGCCATCGGCAAGCAAGCAGGCCGCGTGCAGGACGCGCGGGGTGCCCATGCTGCCGGTGGGGGCGAAGCTGTTGGTGTTGGGGTCGTAGATTTCACACGATGCCAGCGTTGCACCTGTTGCATCGGCGCCACCGACGATCAACACCCGATCGTCCGCAAGACGCACCGCGAGATGCAGCGCGCGCGCGGTGCTCATCGTCGGGCCTGCCGAGCGCTGCATGTGACGGAAGTCCCACAGTTCGGACGAGGCCAAGCCGGTCGCCGAGGTCAGCGTGCCAGCGCCGCCGCCGACGATCAGCACGTCACCTTGGCCGCCGTTGTTGTTGCGATCGACCAGGCTCGCCGCAAAGCCGCGCGCATTCGCCAGCGTCGCCGGGGCTATCACGCCCGTGTCCGGCATGCCGAGCATCGTGACGACGTCGTTGCTGATTTGGCCAAAGAACGGCGAGCCGAGCGTCAGCGTCACGGTCTGCCAGTGCAATTCGAACGCGTTCAACGCCGGGTCCAGCGGCGGGGTCAGCGAGTAGTTGGCGCCGCCGGCAGGTGACGTGACCTGCACTGTCAACGCGCTCAACAGGTCGGTGCCGACTTGCAGCAAACGTGGGTCGATCGGGTCGACGAAGGCGAGCGGTGTGGGGCCCGCGTTGGTTGAGGCCACGAACAGGATGATCTGGCCTGGGGGAGCGCTGTTGACTTGCAGGTTGAGGGGGCTGCCAAGGCGACCTGACGTCAACTTGTCGTAGTTGAAGTCGTTTTGCGCGAAGGCCGAGGCAGCGAGGATGAGAACGGCGAGAGAGCAACGTGCGAGCATGGGTGCGTTCCGTTGGGTGGCCTTCCATCGAAACCGCGGAAGGTCGGAGAAGCGTAGCAGCGAGGCGGGAACGTGCCGCTGGGCCAGGGGACATCCTCAAGTGTCGCCGTGTTCGTCCGAGAATGAGAATGGACACGTTCGCATGGCTGATTCGCTGCAAAGCACGACACCTGTTTCGGCCTCTGGCGGCTTCGCCGGTCGGGCGGCGGAACAGCGGTCCGAGCGCAAGGCAGCGCCGCCGCGGACGGACTCGGCGCGGGCGACGGATACGGTGCGGGTCGATGGTTCGATCGCCATTGCACGGCGCCTGCTGCGCGAACGGGTGCTGGCGCGCACTCGGTTGGCGCTCCAGCTTGGGGACAGCGATGTCGTTCCAGAGTTTGCGGAAGCGATCGATGCGGAATCCGTCGGCGCGTTCCTGGGGCGGTTGATGTCGGCGCAGAATCAGCTCGCCGCGCGGCGTGTCACCGGGTGGGCGGCGGCGCGGGTGCGTAGTTGCCTCGATCAGGTCTTGCGCGACGGTGCTGAAGAAGCGCTCGAGCTCTTGGCGGCAGACGCCGAGGCGGTCGTGGTGGTCGTCGAAGTGCTCGCGGAGTACGAGCGACGCTTGGCGAAGTTGGCGACAGACAGTCCGCCAAGCTGCTGAGTTTGCCTCGCGCCTAACGCGTGTGAGTCTCGGCGAGTTGTTCCAACAACCGAGCGACGTCACTCGGCATGGAAACGTGCGGACAGTGGCCAGCCGCAAGTTCGATCGGCTCCACCTGCAGGACGCGCCTGGTCATGCGGCGGCCCCAGGCGGGCGCCAAGGTGCGATCGGCGCTGGCGATGACACTGGCTGTCGCCACCTTCGGCCAGGTCGTGAACGGGGCGGGTTCGATCACTAGTTGGCCTGAGTCGGTCGTCGCCAAATGTTGCAGTGCCCACGCGGCTGTCGCTGCATCGCAGAGGTCCGCAAAGTCTGGGGTGGCGATGTTGTTTCCGCGCGGCAGCTACCGCGCAACAGGCCTGCCGAGATTCTCGCGGGTTCAGCCGCCGTCCATTTCCGCCGGGTCTTCAATCGTGCAGTCTTCGTCGCGGGCGGTGAGAAAGCCCTCGGGCAGCGACACCGTCTGCGTGCTGCCGTCTTTGCACCGTCGCGCGCGCAGCGCAATCTCCGGGTAGGCAACGTCGCGCGGCAGTTGCGCCAGCAGCTCTTCGAGTTCGGCCACAGTCTTCACGAGGTGCAGGGCGGGCAGCAACTTCTTGGTGCCCGGGAAGCCCTTCAGATACCAGCCGGTGAACTTGCGGATCTGCTGCATGCCGCCCTTCTCGCCGAAGAACTCCGCCAGTAGCCGCCCATGCTCACGCATCGTGTCGAGCACGCCACCGAGGTCTGGTGGGCTTGGCGGTGCTTCCCCAGTCAGGACCGCGCACAATTCGCCGAACAACCACGGCCGGCCAAGGCAACCGCGGCCGACGACGACCCCATCGCACCCCGTCTGCCGCAGCATGCGCAGGGCGTCCCAGCATTCGAAGATGTCGCCGTTGCCGAGCACCGGGATGGTGCGCACGTGCTCCTTCAGTGTCGTGATCGCGTTCCAATCGGCTTGCCCCGAATAGAGCTGAGCCGCGGTGCGCGCGTGCAGCGCGACGGCGCGAGCACCCTCGCCTTCGCCAATGCGGCCGGCGTCGAGGTATGTCAGCAGCGAGTCGTCGATGCCCTTGCGAAACTTGATCGTCACCGGCACCGCCCCGGCGCTGCGCACGACGCTGCGCACGATCTTCTGTAGCAGCCTGGGGCGCACGGGAATCGCGGCCCCGCCGCCCGCCGAGGTCACCTTGCGCACCGGGCAACCGAAGTTCATGTCGATGTGGTGCACGCCCAGTTCTTCGACCAGCTGCTTCGTCGCCTGCGCCAGCGTGTCCGGATTGGTGCCATACAGCTGGATGCTCTTGCGTGTGTGTTCGTCGGGTCCGAACGACGCCAGCTGCAAGGTGCGCGCATGCCGTTCGATGAACGCGCGGGCCGTGATCATCTCGCTGACGTAGAGGCAGCGGTCCGCCGAGAAGCGTCGGCACAAGGTGCGGAACGGCGCGTTGGTGATGCCGGCCATTGGCGCCAACACGATCGGTGGGAACACCGTCAGCGGCCCGATCTGCAGCGGCTGGAACTCGCCGGGCTTCGCCACCGGCACCTCGCGATTGATGTCGCTGCGAGGTGGTTCTGCGGGTGGGTTCATGCGCGGTCTATTCGCCAGCCGCGCGTCAATTCGCCAGCCGCGCCGTCCATTGGCGAGCGGCGGTCACCTGACTCACGCCGCCGCCAAGAAATGGTGCCCAGGAGAGGACTTGAACCTCCAAGGGATGTTACTCCCGCTAGGACCTGAACCTAGTGCGTCTGCCAATTCCGCCACCTGGGCAACAAGTGGGGACGACGAAGGTAGCGAGCCGGTTTGCTGATGCAAGCAGCAGCTTCACGCTTTCCTTGCGACCGTGAGCCCGCGCTTGCACCCGTCCGCTGGATGCCGTAGCCACAGCACACCGATGCAGAAGCAGGGCGACAAGAAACCTCATGCCACCGACAAGCTGGTCGGCGACAACAAGAAGGCCCGCTTCCACTTCGAGATCCTTGAGCACTACGAGGCGGGGCTCGTGCTGCTCGGCACCGAGGTCAAGGTGCTGCGCAGCGGCCAACTGAGCCTGGATGAGTCCTATGCGCGCTTCGACGGCGAGGAGCTGTGGCTGCTCGGCGCCACCATTCCCGTCTACAGCCACGGCAACCTGCAGAACCACGAACCCAAGCGCAAACGCAAACTGCTCATGCACGCGCGGGAACTGCGCAAGCTGAAGGCGAAGGCGCAGATCAAAGGGCTGACCATCGTGCCGCTGCGCATCTACTTCGGGGCCCGCGGCTTTGCCAAGATCACGCTCGGGGTCGGCAAGGGCCGCAAGCTGCACGACAAACGGCAGCACTTGAAGGACAAGGAAATGAAGCGGGAGATTCGGCAGGCGTGATGAGCAACACACCAGCATCTGCGCGCCCGCGACTAAGTCGGCGCCGCAAGCTGCTGTTCGCGTTGCTGCCGCTCGCACTGCTGTTCACTCTCGGTGAAGGGTTCGCGCGCTCGTTTCGCCAGCGCAACTCGCATTCCCCGTTCATGACCGGCAGCTTTCGCGACCAGCGCATCGATCTGATTCGTCGCGGCTATCCAGCGGCCCACGATCCGCAGCTCGGCTATGTGCCCCGGCCCGGCTTTGCGAGTGCTGACAATCGGTGGGCGGCGATGGTGACGATCGACAACACGGGCCTGCGCACGAACGGCTCGGCGCGGCCCGCGGGCCAACGCGGGGTGCTCGCGGTCGGCGACTCGTTCACGTTCGGCGACCAAGTCGCGGACGCGCAGACCTGGCCAGCGCAGCTCGAGCAGGCGCTGCAGAAGCCGGTGTGGAACGGCGGGGTCTTTGGCTACAGCTTTGCGCAGACGGTGCTGCGCGCGGAGCAGTTGTTGGAACGGCTGCCCGTCGACACGCTCGTCCTCAGCTTCATCCCTGACGATTTGAAGCGCTGCGAGATGAGCAAGCGGTTCACCGAGGTGCCGTGGTTTGACTTGGTGGACGGGGCGCTGGTGTTGAAGAACGTGCCGGTGCCCGACAGTGATCGGTCGGCGCTGGATCACCAATACGTGCGCAAACTGCTCGGTTACAGCGCGCTGTGCGACCTCGTCTTTTGGAACGCGGTGCCGACCTGGTGGGTGGGCGACCCGCGTGAGGTCTACGTGCATGCGCGCGGCGTCGGCGTCGAGATCGGCGTGAAGTTGCTGGCGCGGTTGGCGGCGAACGTCCGTGGCCGGGGCATTCGACTGTTGCTGGTGTTGCAGGACATTGCCGAGCCGGCCCCGTGGGCCGTTGCGGATGGGGCGACGTTCTTGGCCCGTGCCGAGCAGCTAGGTGTGCAGCGCCTCGATCTGCAATCGCGGTTTGTTCAATTGGCGACGCAAGACCCGAGCCTGAAGCAGCGGTACTTCGCTGGCCACATGAAGGCAGCGGGCAACGCGTGGGTGGCGCAGCAGATCGCCGCCGTGCTGCGCGAGTGAGCGGGCTCGATGCCCATGGCCTGGATCTTGCTACCTGCAACGCATGGTGATTGGCAAAGCAGTCGTTGCCGGCGTTGGCGCAAAAATGCTGACCGGCAGTGTTATCGGTTTCATCCTCGTCTTCGCACTCATCTACTGGTTGCTCTAACTCGCTTGGAAGGGGTGAGGCTCGCGCCATTGTGACTCTCGTCGCCTTCGTCGATCCGTGCGGCAATTGCCTCGGCGACTCGATCCTCGTCCGCACGACCGGGCCGACACGAGCCGCGGCACGCTCTCCCCGCGGTACGTCGGGGTCCACCGACACCGGACCATCGCGCTCGTATTGTAGAAATGGGCGCAGAGGCATCGGATCACTGTCAGGTCGTGACGACGAGGTTCACGATCCGCGGCGCGAAGAGCACGACTGGGGGTGTCATCCCGGTGCGACGGCATGCTCGTTGCTCGTTGCGTGCAAGCGACTCGTTCGCTCCGTCGCTACGGCACCCGCTTCCAGCGTCTTGCCAGTCACGACCGGCCCCTTCATTGAAAGGAACGCACATGCTACGCAGCCTGAATGATCTGGAGGAGTACTCCATCCGCGCCACGGACGGCGACATCGGTCAAGTCAAGGACTTCTACTTCGATGACGATGCCTGGGTGGTCCGCTACCTAGTGGTCGAGACCGGGTCGTGGCTTTCCAGCCGGAAGGTGCTGATCACGCCCATCTCCATCAAGACGCCCAACTGGGCGGAACGGGTTCTCCCCGTCGCGATCAGCAAGGACGCGGTCAAGAGGAGTCCCGACATCGACACCGACAAGCCGGTGTCCCTGCAGAACCAGATGCAGTACCTCGATCACTATGGCTACCCCTACTACTGGGGCGGTGTCGGGATCTGGGGCAGCGGCATTTCCCCGTACGCAATGTTGCCTGGCTACGCCGGTGACGGAGCGGACCACGTTGCGCGCAAGGCCGCGGAAGCCGCGTATGCGAAGGCAGAGCGAGTGCGTCACCGCAACGACGACCCGCACCTGCGCAGCTGCGAGGCAGTCGGGGGCTATCACATCCAGGCCAGCGACGGTGAAATCGGGCATGTCGACAGCCTGCTCGTCGACCAGGACACCTGGGCCATCCGCTACCTGGTCGTCAACACCAGCAACTGGTGGGTGGGGCACAAGGTGCTGATCGCCCCGCAGTGGATCAAGGGCGTGAACTGGGCGAACCAGACCGTTACCGTCGACCTGACCCGCGAAGCGGTGAAGGCTGCACCGGCGTTCCGTTCGACGGCAGAGATGAACCGGTCGCTCGAAACGAACCTCTACAAGCACTACGGGCGAAGCGGGTATTGGGCCGACAGCGCCGCGCCGAAGTCGGACTTCCACCGCCCTGACCAGAAGGTCAACCAGGCTGGCGGCATGAGCTGACCCATTCCGGCCGCCGCATCGGGCGCGCCCAGCCGTTCGCCCGCGAGGCTGCGGCACCGGTCTGTGTCTGGGGCAGATACGCTCCCGAGATGGTGTCGGTCCATGACCGCCAGGGCAACTACTGGCTTGAGCAGGTAGACAACGAGCCGTTGGCGGCCGCGAGCGGGCGCATCACTGCCGATGTCGTGGTCGTCGGCGGCGGCATCGCCGGTCTTTCGGCCGCACGTCGGCTCAGTGAGCTCGGCCGGGACGTTGTCCTGCTCGAGGCCGACCTCTGCGGATCGGGGGCGACTGGCAAGAGCTCCGGCTTCATCACGCCCGACAGCGAGCTTGAGCTAAGCAGCTTGGTCACCAAATTTGGCGACGCCGATGCCGCGTTGCTGTGGCGGGCAGCTCAGGCTGCCTGTGCTGCCATGCGCGCCGACGTCGACGCCTGGCAGTTGCCCTGCGATCTGGTGCCTGCCGACAGCTTCTGGGTGGCGCGGTCGAGGCGGAAGAGTGCGGCGATCCAGCGCGAGCACGAGGCGCACGCACGGCTCGGGTTCGCGTCGCGCCTCTACCAGGGCGACGAGGTTGGCGACGTGCTCGGCGGCTCGGGCTTTGCTGCCGGCGTGCGCTCGCCGGGCACGTTCGGCATGAATGCTCTCGCCTACGCACGAGGTCTCCGGCGGGCCGTGAGCTCGCGCGGCGTGCGCTGCTTCGAGCGCTCACCCGCGGTCGCGATCGAGCGCAACGAGGTGCACACGCCCGACGCCGTGGTGCGCGCCGGCGTGGTGGTCGTGTGCCTGGATCGCTTCGCGCCGGCACTCGGCATCGCCACGAAGGACAACTTCCACGCGCAGGCGTTCCTGACCTTGACCGAACCGCTCGGAGCAGCGACTTGGCGCGAGATCTTCCCCGAGGCGCCGCTACTCGTCTGGGACTCGGATCTCGTCTATCAGTACTTTCGCCGCACGCGCGAGGGGCGTCTGCTCGTCGGTGGCGGTCGACTGATCGAGACCTTCGCCGCCGAGCATCCGCACAGCAAGTCGTTCGCCAAGCTCGAACGCTACGCGCGGGCCCGCTTCGCTGGACTGCGTGACGTGCGCTTTACCCACGCCTGGCAGGGCCTCATTGGCATGAGCAAGGATGTGTTGCCGATCGCGGGCCGAAGCCCCGACGAGCCTTCGCACTATCTCGCGATGTGCGGCGCTGGTCTGCCATGGAGCGTACTCGCGGGCCAGTGCGCGGCGGCGCTCGTCGCGGGTCAGGCAGCGCCGCTCGCGCGCTTCTTCGCGCCGGGGCGTCGATTCCACTGGATCGAGCGGTTCCAGCCGGTGCTCGGCAAACCCGTCACATGGGCGTTGTCCTATCTGTTCGCCAAGTAGGCAGGGCGGTGATCAGTCCGCCGCGCCGAACGCCAACTCGCTCGTGGCCTCATACCGCGGCGCCATCGATCCATCCGCATCACACCACGCGCGTCGACTCGCGCTTGCCCTTCCTGCTGCATGCCAACCTTGAAGTATCTGTCCGGCTACCCACCCGAGCTGCTCGCCAAGGTGCAGCAACTCGTCGACGAAGGTCGCTTGCACGAGAATCTGGCGAAGCGCTACCCGCAAGGCCATGACGTGCGCACCGACCGCGCCCTCTACGAGTACGTCGTGACACTCAAGAACCAGTGTCTGCGCAACGCCGAGCCGTTGGCCAAGGTGGTCTACGACAACAAGCTGCACGTCGTGCAACACGCGCTGGGCACCCACACCACCGCGTTGCGGATGCAGGGCAAGAAGCTGAAGACCAAGCGAGAGATCCGCGTCGCCAGCCTGTTCAAGCAGGCTCCCGAGCCGTTCCTGCGGATCATTGTCGTGCACGAACTCGCACACCTGAAGCAACGCGAGCACGACAAGAAGTTCTATTCGCTGTGCGAATCGATGGAGCCCGCCTACCACCAACTCGAGTTCGACGCCCGGATGTGGCTGACGGCCAGGGATCTGGAGCCGCCACCAGGCTATGGCGAGACGACCTGAGTCGCTGCTCGAAGGCAGTTACCCGACGCATCTCCAGCCAACGCTGGACCCGGATGGACCCGAGGCGGATGCCATAGAGCAGCGTGTCGCCAACGGCGAGATCTGCGTGCGCGGCAACGTCATGAAGCCGGACAGGATCTGCGCGCCGGCCGCGAAGTCGCCGGCCCGATCCTCAATCGCGTGCTCGAGGGCCGACTGCCAGCCGATCTCTGGCGCCGCAGCGCAGCAGGAGGAACGGACCAGCGGACACGCACGGATTCATCCTAGTGCCTGACTCGCCGTGGCCGCGAGCAGCGGCGCCATGGCCGCGGTGGTGCCACTTCGTCCAGCTCGATCCGCCGCGAGCCGCGAATCATGGCTGACCCGCCGCCGCCGTACACCTGATGCGCCAAGCGTGCGGATCCAGCGCAGGGTCGTTGCAGCGGCGCCCGCGGCCGCTGATCGTGCGTCGATGCCCGTCGGTGGAAAGTCCCTAGATCGCCTGCTGTCGCGCGCCGGCCTCTGTTCGCGCCCACAGGCGCAAGCGGCGATCGTGGCGGGCCGCGTCACCGTGAACGGGCGAGTTCTGCGCGACCCGCAGGCGTGGGTCGACATCGCCCACGACCAGGTCGTGTTCGACGGCGCGCTGCTGCGGCCGCGGCCAAAGGAAGTTTGGGCGCTGCACAAACCGGTCGGCTACGTGACGACCACCGACGACGAGCACGGCCGCGACACCGTCTACACCCTGCTGCCCGCGGGCATGCCGTGGTTGTCGTCGATCGGACGCCTCGACCTCGAATCGTCGGGGTTGCTGCTGTTCACCAACGACACGCACTTCGCCGCGAGCCTGATGGATCCGGCCAGCAAGCTACCGAAGGTCTACGAAGTGCGTTGCAAGGGTCCGCTGCCGGACGCGGTGTTGGTGCAGCTGCGCAACGGCGTGCTCCTGCACGACCGCATGACGCTGCCCGCGGGCGTCGAACGGATCGACGACGACGACCGTTCGACGCGGCTGCGCATCACGCTCGTCGAAGGCCGCAACCGGCAGATCCGCCGCATGCTGATGGCGGTCTGTTCGCGCGTGCAGACGCTGCACCGCGTGCGCATCGGCCCACTCGAGCTCGGTGACCATCCGGAGGGTGTGTGCCGCCGCCTCAGCGAGGCCGAGGTCGATTCGCTGCGCGCGGCGGTCGATGAACGGCGCGCGGCGAACGCCGATGCGGCCGCAGTGCAGCGACGGCCGTGTTGAGTGACCTCGTTCGGCCTGCTCAGTGATTCTGGACGATGCGCAGCAGGACAATCAGCTGGACTGGCAAGGTGACGAGATCCACGAGTAGCGCCGGTGGTGTAAGCAGGAGCTGCAACGCGGTTAGGGCAACGGTCGCGATTGTTCCGACTTCCGCTTCGCTGTCGTGGGTGACCTCCCCGGCGTCGATGCGCGTTCTCACGTCGTGCTCGAGGGATTCTGTGTGGAAGTCGCGGAGACACCGCACCATCGCCGTGCAACAACTCGACCAGCCTGTGGTCGCGCTCCGCCTCTGGATCGGCGGCGTCGGCGAGCACATCGAGCCGGTCAGCGGGATCGCTAGCTAGAACCCGACCAGCACGGTCGCTGCGTCCGAGGTCGGGATCGCCGCGAGGCCGCAACCGCTGAAGCCGCACTGCTGGATCAGCGTCATCCACTGCGCATGGAACAGGAAGCCAGCCAGCGTCGGTGAGCTCGGCACGTTGATGGTGACGAAGTTCTCGTACTCAGGTTGGGTCGGGTTCACCGGGGTGTCTAGCAGGACGTCCGGTGTGATGAAGCCCTGGCAGCCGACAGGCTGTTGCGGCAGCAAGGTGGCCGGGATCGGCGTCACCGACGTGCCGAGGCCGAGCACGAGGAACGGCCTCGCGATCTGCTGCCCGGACGAGAACGTGAAGTTGGGACCCGCGTAAGTGATCTGGAACGACGTGCCGATCACCGGCAGACCCTGGTTGCCGATCGCGAGTGTCTGGGCCTGGAAGGCGCAAGCGGTGCCGAACGGCGTGAACGCCGCGGACTGGGCGGCGAGCGCACCCGAGAGCAGGAGCAACGAGAAGGTTCGCATGATGTGATTGGTTCAGAGAGTCGGCGGTCAGCGTAGTGTCCCAATCACGTCGAGACACGCCGTCGGCAGCTTCCGGCCCCATGACGCTCGATCAACTGCGACGCTTGCGAGCGCGGGACGCGGTAGCTGTCTGCTGCTGACGGTGGCAAAGCACGCATCGTGAGGTCCGCGACGCGAACGGCGAAGATCGGCCCGGCAGGCACCGGCGCGTCGCCTAAGCGACCAAGGCCGGCCTTGCGGAACGGGCGCTCCCACACGAATCCCTTCTTGTCCCTTCTTGCCGACGAACCACGCCCGGTTGCCGTGGAGCGCGCCGACGGTTACGTCGGGGAGGGCCATCGCCAAGCTCGCTGCCTCGTCGACGTCTACCACGGGGGCACGGTATCCGAGGGCGAAGGGCGCGCCCAACGGTCATGTCCGATCTCGGCAAGCATGCGACTTGCGGATCTGCAACATCCGGAAGTAAGGCGCCCAACGAAGCCGGCTCTTGGCATGCATGGTCAACCTCGCCCGCGTCCTTCTTTCGCTTCTCGTCGCTGCCGCACTGATGAGCTTCTCAAGCATTGCGTCGGCCCAGGCCGTGCCGCACCGCGCCACCGGTAACGCACAGTTTGTCAGTCAGAACGACTTCGTCGGAACTGGACACGCGACCCACCTTGGCAACTACACGGAGGTGGGCAACGTCTCGTTCGCTCCGACCAGCAACCCGGCCGTGCTCGCCGTCAGTGGCTGGGCCATTTACACCGCGGCCAACGGCCACGAACTGCACGCAGTTCTGAGTGGCGAGTTGAACACGCAGACCGGGGCGATCACCGCCACCGTGACCTACGTCGGCGGCACCGGTCGCTTTGGCAACGCAACCGGCTCGTCGATCCTGTCCGGCCAGATGCTCGGAGGTGGCGCGGTCGTAGTCGCCGTCGCAGGCAACATCGACTACTGACCGGCGGGGCGACCACGTTGAGGAGAACGAGATGGTGTCGGGCGGCGCATGCCAAGGCAAATGCGCCGTGCCAGGCCCTCGACGTCACGCTGCCTCGGCAACCTATTCGTCGCGGCCTGCAAACCGCCCCGCCCGCGCCATCTGCTGCAGTCGCCCAATCGCGGCCTCGCGTCCAGTCGCCTTCGCCCTCGCGACCTCATCAAACGCCGCCATCGCGTCGCCCACGTCTTCCTTGCACAGGTGTCGCATCAGCGTGTTGATCTCGCCGACTGCCAGCACGGCTTGCAGCATCAAGTCATCATGGGGGCGCTCGCCATCGAGTTGGAACGCGTCGAGGGCTTGGCCGAGCTGCTCAAACCACTTGGGGTTCTCGTGCGGGAGTCGCGGTCGCAGCAGGTCGATGCGTTTCAACAAGCGTGTGGCTTGTCGTCGGTAGGGCGGCCGGACCAAGCGTTCGGGCACACCCATCAAGTGCAACCCGACGCTGCCATACTCAGGCGGCTTGATGCACCCATTGAGGAACTGCGGCTCGGTCACGTCAAACCCAGCACTCGCGAGCGCCTTCAGCATGAGGCGTGCGGCTTCCCGGACGAAGGGTGGCGCGTTCACCGCTTCGTTGTAGAGCCCGTTCATGATTGGGTCGGCAGGACGCGGCGGTTCGTTGACGCGTGCCATGATCTCGGCGGCCCAGTCCACCTTCCGAATGTCGGTGGCGGACTCACGGCCATCTTTGGCGCGCTGCACCACAACGCGCGCGACTCGATCGTCTTCGGGTAGCTCGCCCGTTTGCTTGAAGTGATCGAACGCGGGGCGCGAACGATGCGGCGGGACCGGTTGGCTGCCGATCACCAGCTCGACGTGGTCGAGGCGTTTCTTGGTGTGGTTCCGCATGGTCATTCGAATCGAGGGTCGGGAATGGGGTGACGCGCGGTGTTGGGTTCGCGGGTGGTCTGTTGGGGTTCGGCCATGCGTGCCTCCAGATCGGTCGCGTCGCGCACGCGCGTGCGTTGCGCACACATGGTCACGCCACTTCCCTCGCCAAGCGCGGCAAGGCAGCCGCGAGGTCGCGTAGTTCGGCGTGTGGCTTGCCGGTCGTCATGTGGAACGCGCGCATCAACACCGCGACGTCTTGGCCAGCCAGGTGGTGGTGCAGCGCGCCGAGTTCGCCCACCACGATCGCGCATTCGAGCATGAGGTCGTCGTCCGGGAATTCGTCCTCGTCCCAGAACCTGTCGACCGCGACTCGAAGCCGTGCGACCCAGCGGCGGTCGTGCTGCGGGATGCGATGCCGCAGTTCGTCGAGGCGATGAAGTAGCTGCGCGGCCTGTTCCTCGTAGGGCTGGTCGACGAGTCGCTGCGGCATGCCGAGCAGTTCCATCCCGACGGTCCCGAACGCGGGCACCGTGCGGTTGGCGAACACCAGCTGGGCCAGGTCGACGCCGTTCGACGCGAGGAAGCACAGGATCGTGCGGGCCACGCACCGGACCTCGTCGCGGCCCCAGATCGCCTCGCGGATTAACGTGTCGCGGTAGCGGTCGGGGCGCGGCGCGGTGCCGTTCATGGCCTGCTGCACGATCTGCTTGTAGATGTCGGGCGTCAGGGCCGTGCCCGAGTCGATGCCGTGCTGCAGGCGGTGCGCGACGCACTGGGCGACACGCTGGTCGGTGGGCAACACGCCTGTAGTGCGGAACGTCTCGAACGCGGCCGTGATCTCGTCGGTGGGGATCGGTCGGTTGCGGATCGTGGACGCGACGCAGGCGAGTCGCCTGTCGATGCCGCGGCGCGTCACGGCGTCACCTCGGGCGGGGACTGCTTGGCCTTGGCGCACATCCTGTCGAGCTGTCGCAGGCGGCCCAGGTCGAACAGGACCCACGCGATCATCAGGCCCTCGCCGAGCAGAATCACCGCATTGACGGGATCGCCACCCGCGCCGCACTGCACGCAGCCGGTCGCGAAGAAGCAGAACACCGCGGCACCGGCGATGCGGGGCAACAGGATCACCAATGCGCAGCCGAGTGCGATGGCGCCGAGGACGATCAGGAAGGTCACGAGAGCCCCCGTTCGGTTGAGACCTCGGTGAACGTTCGGCCGTCGCCGTCCAGCGTCGCGTCCTGCCCCGTCGCTTTCTGCCAGCGCCGAATCGCCACATCGACAAACGGTGGGATGATCTCGATCGCTCGGCACTTGCGGCCAGTGCGTTCGGCCGCGATGAGCTGCGATCCCGAGCCGCTGAACGGCTCGAACACGATGTCGCCGACGTGCGTGTGCTTCTTGATCGGGCGGGTGAACAGTTCGACGGGCTTCTCGGTGTTGTGGCTCATGCCGACCGAGGTCTGGAACGATGGGCAGCCGTCGACCGACAGGTTCCACACGTCGCCTTCGTACGGCACGCGCCCCACCGACTCGACGCGGCGCAGCAACCAGACCTGGCCATCGTGCTCAAGCTGCTGGGTGCCGGTGCGCGCGAACGGATCGTGCGGTCCCGTCGGCATGGTGGGCGTCATGGTGAAGTCACCGACCTGCAGCATGTCGGCCCGCACCCACGTCGGTTCGTCGCGCCACACCAGGAACGGGTGGTTGTCGCTGGCCAGCGTGGTGGGGCTGTCGCCGCTCGCGTGGATCTCGATCAACGCGGGCGACGTGTACGGGTGCGATGACACGTTCGTCACGGCGTGGAACTGACCGTCTGCCGCGAACACCTGCGTGCCAACCTTGATGGTGCTGATTGCGCGCCAGCCTGCATCGGTGAGCACCAGCGCATCGGGGTGCAGGCACGGATGCTCGTTGCCCACGACCCTCGCCTTGCCATCCCAATCGCACTCCCACACCGAGTCGTGATCGTGCACACCGTCGTGATCGGGCTTGTCGCCCTGGCGCCAGCCCATCACGCACGGTTCGTGGCGGAAGTGCCAGTAGACGCGGCCGAACACCGGCGTCGGCTTGACCCAGATGATCTGCTGGTGGTCGAGGATGCCGAGGTCGCGCCAGATGCGTTGGATGTCGCCGCAGCGCTTGTGGGCGTGCCAACAGTAGATCGCGCCCTTGTGTGCGAGCACTTCAAGCACGTTGGTGAACACCGCCTTGAAGAAGCCGTCCGCGTCCTTGATGTCGATCTCGCGGTAGCTGGCGGTCCAGTCCTTGCCCGAGTCGTTGGGGCGCTCGCCCGTGTAGTCGACGAGGTACGGCGGATCGGTCGCGCAGAGCGTGGCTTTCTCACCGTCCATCACGCGCAGCACGTCCTGCAGGTTGGTGCTGTCGCCGCATAGCAGCCGGTGTTCGCCGAGGCACCACAGGTCGCCCAGCTTCGCGAACGCGACGGCTGGCGGGGCTTCGGCGCCGTCGTCGATCAGGTCCTTGTCGACAGCTTCTTGGTCACGCAGTTGCTGCACCAGCGCGTCGATGTCGTCGGTCGAGTAGCCGACCCCTTCGAGCGCGTCTTCCTTGCGCAGATGTTCGAGCAGCTGCGCCAGCGCGGGCTCGTCGAACTCGGAGAAGGTGTGCGTCTTGTTGTCCGCGATGTTGAACGCGACCGCATCGAGGTCCGAGCCGTCGAACCACCAGACCGGCACGTCGGTCATGCTGAGGCTCTGCGCGGCCTTCAGCCGCGTGTTGCCCGCGATGACCTCACCGGTGCGACGCGCCACGATGGGTTGCTGCCAGCCAAAGCGGCGTAGCGATGCCGCGACATGCGGGACGGCCGCGTCGTTGCGCCGCGGGTTGGTGGGCGAGCCTGGTCGAGCCGTTCGCCGCGCGGTCTGGCCTCGACGATCGGCTTGCCGAGCAGGTGCGCGTGCGCCGCGCGCCGCAGCCGCCGCAGCAGGGTCGCATCGAGGTTGCCGCGCTGGCGCGCATGGTCGGGATGGAACGTCGCCAGATCGGCGACCGTGCGGCAACCGACACTCTCCAGGATCGCCTGCGCGCCGTGGCTCATGCCCTGCACCAGCGACAGGTCCTGGGCCTTGTGCAGTTCGGGTAGGCAGCGCTGGTCGTGGTAGCAACCCGAACAGCCCATCTGCAGGAACGGCCGCGCTCCCGCGGGATCCTCGCGCAACCGCCGCAGCGCGGCGACGACCTCGTTGCCGGCCGCTGCATAGTCGGCGATCAGGAACCGCTCCTCGCGGCCGTCCTTCAGGATGATCGCGCCATGCTCCGGCAACCGCCCCTGCACCTCGGCCAGCAACTGCGCGTAGAACACCACCTGCAGGATCTGATCGCCGCGCGACCGCCCCGACGTCTTGACGGCACGGTGGAACGCGACGGCACTCGCTACGTGAACGCGTGCAACTGCAGCGAACGCTACAACCCGGTGCAGCCGCCGATCGTGATCGACTTGTGACCCTGCGCGGGTCGCACTGAGCGTGGCCCGCGATCAAGTCAGCATCGATAGGAGCCAGAGGCTGCATCGGTAGCCGGGAGGCACCGGCGACGGCTCTGTCATCCCCCGCCTTTCTTCGCATCGGGCTTCCCCTGCTCCGCCAACGCAGCCCTGCACTTGGCTACGGTCGCGCGGTACTCCTTGAGGTCCGGGTGCTCGGGGTCCAGGAACTTCTCGGCCACCGCCACCGCCTCTTCGAGTTCGGGCAGGGCCGCCGCGGCATCTCCTCCACGCTTGTTCTCGAAGCGGGCGTAGCCGGAGCACCACAGGAAGCTGGCCAGCATCGGTGAGCCGTCGGGCGAGCACCGCCGCAGCATCGCTACGGCCTGGTCCAAGCCCTGCCGCGCTTCGGCGGTCTTGCCCAGGGCTTGGCGGGTTTGGGCCAGATTGCCCAGGCCGGTCGCCACTGCCTGATGGTCGCCCTCGTAGAGCCGCTGACGCATCTCCAGAGACTCGACGTAGAGTGGTTCGGCCTGCGCCGCGTGGCCCAGTGTTAGCCACACGTTCGCGAGGTTGTTCATGCCCGTTGCCAGATCCGGGTGGTCGCCCTGGTAGAGCCTCCGTCGTGTTTCCACCGCTTGGACAAGGAGCGGCTCGGCCTCCGCCGCGCGGCCCAGGGCCAGCCGCGCTTTCGCGAGGTTGTCGAGGCTTTTTGCCACGTCCGTGTGGTCGCCCTTGAAAAGCCGCTGATTCATCTCCAGCGATTCGACGAAGAGCGGCTCGGCCTCCGCCGGGCGACCTAGCGCCAGCCGCTCGTTCCCGACCAGGTTCAGGCTGTTCGCCACTGCCGGATGGTCACCCTTGAAGAGTCGCCGGCTCATTTCCAGCGCCTCGTTGAAGTACGGCTCGGCCTCGGCCCGCTTGCCCTGCGCCTGCAGCAGGTCGCCCATGCTCGTGATCAAGCGCAGCGTGTCGGGATGCTTGTCGCCCAGCACGCGGCGACCCTTTTCTAGCGCCTCGCGCAACAGCGGCTCGGCCTCAACCAGCTTGCCCTGCGCCCGCAGAAGCGCGCCCATGTTGTGGATCGACATCAGCGTGTTGAGATGCTCGTGTCCCAGCACGAGGGACCGCTTGTCCAGCGCTTCGCGGAAGTACGGCTCGGCCTCGGCCAGCTTGTCCTGATCCCACAGCAGGGCGCCCATGTTGTTGATCGCGGTCAGCGTGTCGGGATTCTCGTCGCCCAGCATGCGGCGGGATTTTTCTAGCACCTCGCGGACGTACGGCTCGGCCTCGGCCAGCCTGCCCTGCGCCTGCAGCAGGTCGCCCAGGTTGTTGATCGAGGCCAGCGTCTCGGGATGCTCGTCGCCCAGCACGCGGAAGTGTTCCAGCGCCTCGCGCAACAGCGACTCGGCCTCCGCCCAGCGCCCATTGTTCGTTAGAATCGTGCCGATCGTCAATCGCAGCTTCGCCTCGGTCTCCGGGTCGTCCTTGAAGCGGCCCGAGTCGATGTCTTTGATCGCGTTGTCCATTGCCGCGAGGATCGTCATGTCCTGACCCGCCCCCGCCGTTCCCCCCTCGTGGCCGGACATCGCGGCATCGCCGGCCCTGAGCGCCGTGATCACGAAGTCGGTGACGGTCATGGCGCGCTTGGCCGCGCCGATGGCTTTCTTCTCGTGATCCTGCGCCTTCACCTTCGCCGCAGCCTCGGACTCCGCAGCCAGCGTAGCCTTGGTCATCTCGGTGTTGGCGCGGTCCCTCTCGTCGAGCGCCCAGAACATTCCTGCGGTCGTGCCAACCACACCCAGCACCAGCGCCGCCGCCACGATGCAAGCCGCGATCACGGGGGCGCGGTTGCGCCTCACGAACTTCCTGAGTCTGTATCCCGCGCTGGGCGCGCCCGCCGTCACGGTCTCATCGTTCAAGTGCCGCTCGATGTCCGCGGCCAGCCCGTTGGCGGTCTCGTAGCGGCGGGTGCGATCCTTCTCCAGGCACTTCATCAGGATCCAGTCCAGGTCGCCGCGCATCAGCTTCGTGAGCTTGGCCGGCTCCGTTTGGCGATTGGCGGAGATCGATGCCAGCGCTTCGCCCGAGTCGCTCAGCCGAGTGCTCGGCCTCTGCGGTTCCTCCTCCTTGATCAGGCGGAGAAGCTCGGCATGTGCGGCATGCTTCATCCGCGCGTGCGTGAGCGGCGTGCTGCCCGTCAAGATCTCGTACAAGAGCACGCCCAGCGAGAAGATGTCGCTGCGTGTATCGACGCCCGCGGCGCTCATCTCCGCCTGTTCCGGGCTCATGTATTCCAGCGTGCCGACCAGCGTGCCGCACTGCGTGAACAGCGTCCGGTCGCTCAGCTTCTGCTCCGTCGCCTTCGCCACGCCGAAGTCGATCACCTTGGGCACCGGCCTGCCGTCGTAGAGCGTGACCATCACGTTCGACGGCTTGATGTCGCGGTGAATGATGCCTTTCTGGTGGGCGTGCTGGATCGCCTGGCAGACCGGCACGAACAGCTCCAGCCGTTCGCGCGGCGTGAGGTGGTTGTCGTCGCAGTACTTGGTGATCGGCACGCCATCGACCAGCTCCATGACGAAGTATGGCAGGCCGGCTGCCGTGGCTCCGCCATCGAAGACGCGGGCGATGTTGACGTGGTCCATCACGGCCAGGGCCTGGCGCTCGGCTTCGAAGCGGGCGACGACCTGCTTACTGTCCATGCCCGGCTTGATGACCTTGAGCGCGACTTTCCGCTGCACGGGCTGTGTCTGCTCGGCCATCCAGACGACCCCCATGCCGCCTTCGCCGATCTGCTGGCGCAGCTTGTAGGGACCGATCAACGTGCCGGGCCGCTCAGCAGCCGGCCGCAGTTCGATGCCGTCGCGAGGTGGGACCGGCGGCGTTTCCAGGAAGCTGCCAGCATCCGCGTAGGCGGCAAGCAGCGCTTCGACTTGTTGTCGCAGGGCCGGCGCGTCGGCACAGGCCCGTTCCAGGTAACCGCGACGCTCATCCGACGAGGCGATCTCGACCGCCTCGTCGAACACCGCTTTCGCGTTCAGGGGAAACGTGGCCATTGGTTCGATTCTCGTCCGTGTTTGCTGACACCCACCAGTGCGACGTCGAACACCGGCGCGTGCCATGCGGGGGAAAGACCACCGCGGCAGGCATCGCGGCCGGGACGGCGGTCAGGCCCCGGTGCCGCTCCGCTCACTCATGTGATGGTAGAGCCAGGCCGTGGCATAGGCCCAGTGCCGGTTCGCCGCGCGCTAGGAAATGCCAAGGGCCGCCGCCGCCGCCTCGGCCGTGAGCCCCGCGTGGGACCTCATTGCCACCCGCCTCACAGCGCTGGTGGTCAGGGGTTGAAGATTGCGAAGGCAACATCCACGCCAACGAAAGCTCCTGTTGACCCAACTGGAGCTGCCCAGTCCCATACAAAGGTGTCCCATTGGAAGCTTGGGGGGACATCGCCGATCAGTGCGTAAGGCAGATATGCCTCAACGATCGTGCCATCGATGCTGAATGTGACAGGGGTGAAGATCGCCTCTCCGCCAGTAAGAAGAGGCCTCCTGTCGACTGCGGTTCCCGCGAATTCGGTGCCGTCCCAGCTAACGATAACAACGAATTCCGCCGGCAGCCCAACTCCAATGGCCGCTGGGTTAGGCCAACCCCGAGGAGATGTGGTGGAGTCTAAGTTGAAGCCCCACGCCCACCAAATTTCTGAGTGTGCAGGTGGTGGCATGGGTGGATTGACGGGTACGGGACCTGCCATTTCCATGAGCAACTCGAAGTCTCCGTTTGCCGTCTTCGTCATCCGGCCAAAAACCACGTCTTGGAATGCTGGAGCGTTGAAATTGGTGTCGCCGACGGGGTCTGAGAGCGTGCTGGTCTGGCTTGACATCGGCAGAGCGATGCCCAGCGTCGCGGTCGGCAGGATCGCGGCCAGAAGGGTGATCGCTCCTGGTGCGATGTGCTTGGAACGTGTGAACATGATGCGTACTCCTTGCGTGTAAAGGTTCTTCGGGGCTTCCGAGGCGCTGTT
>CANEYR010000019.1 GCA_947444055.1 Planctomycetota bacterium | reverse complement strand
TGTCGCCGCTACTGGCCGTCGCCGCGCATGTGCTTTGGCGGCGCAGCTACTACGGGGAATGGCTGCCCAACACCTACTTCGCGAAGGTGGTCTCGGCGTGGCCAGAGGCCGGGTGGCGGTACTTCGCATGCTTTGCGCTCGAGAACGGCGCTTGGCTGTGGTTCCCGCTGGCCGCGGTGTGGTTGGTGGTCGAGCTGCGGGCACCGCTGCGCGCCATCATCGCGGCCCTTGCCGACCGGGTGCCTGGCCTGGCCGCAGTGGCGATCGTGCTCTTCAACGCGTGCTACTACTTGTTCAAGGTCGGTGGCGACCACTTCGAGTACCGCGTGCTCAGCCAGCTCGTTCCCCTTGGGGTGTTGGCATGTGTCGCGATGGCCATGCGCATCGGCGGCAATTGGCGCTTGCCGCTGGCGACGGTTGTGAGTCTCGGTATGGCGAGTTCGGTTGGTTGGGTGCACTTGGCGTTGACGTCGGACGCTCGCGCCGAAGGCATCAAGGCGGTAACGCCGCAATTGCCCGCCGTCGTGCGTCCGCTGTCACGCTGGTTCGATCGGCAGCAGGTCTGGTTGTTCTTTCGCTACATCGGTCTGCGCTGCAACCACCATGCGGCCCGGTTCGAGTCTCTGCGGGTCCGCTTCCCACGGCGGCAAAGCCTCGGCGAAGCCGCGGGAGCATTGCCGATTCGGGCCGAGTCAGCGATCGGCCTGCCTGGCTGGTGCCTTCCGGACTGCAACTTCCTCGACGTCTATGGCCTCAATGACTGGGTGGTCGCACGCACGCCGGTGGTCACGATGCCGGAAGTCGCTCTCATTGCGCTCGAACGGCATGTGCACGAAGCCGACGGCAACGGCGATGGTCTACTCGAAAGGGAGGAATTGCGAACGGCGCTCGGCAACGCGCTCGGTGTCAAACCGGACGACGGGTACGGGCTGTTTGTGCTGCGCCTGTTCTGGGACATCTATTGCGACGATGGCTCCGAGCGGGTCACCCTTGCTGAAGCGGTTGAGATTGGCAGCACGATCAGTTTCTCGCGGCGCATGGCTCATGAACGTTCGCCGCCGCCCGGCTACGTCGAGGCGTTCGACCAGAACGTCGACATTGACGTCCAAGGCGTCGTCACGGTGCGGCCGCGCGCGGTGCCGCTGACCGACGAACGCGTGCGCACGATCGAAGCCGAGTGGCGCACCAAGGTTCGGCGCAACCTGAACGGCAACTGACATGCGAATGGCATCGATGGTGTGGATGGCGGGTCTGCTGGCTGCGTGCGTGGCCGCCCCGTCGCCCACCCCGAGTCCGATGGAGGCCGCCCTCGCGCAGTTGTTGGCCCGCCCCGAGTTGGCAGGCGGTCGGATTGGTGTGTGTGTCGTCGGTAGCAGCGGGGAGGTTTTGGCGGCGGCCAACGCAGATCGCGGTTTCGCTACCGCCTCCAACATGAAGCTGATCAGCGCTGCGGTGGCATTGGCGACTCTGGGTGGTGAACACCGGGTGCCGACAGAACTGTGGATGCGGGGACCGGTCAGCGCAGGCGTGCTGCACGGCGAACTCATGTTGCGTGGGCACGGCGATCCGTCGTTTGGCACCGGGGCCGCAGGCAAAGCCGCCTTCAAAGCGATGGCGTCCGCCCTGCGTGAGGCTGGCGTGCAACGTGTCGTCGGCCGCGTCGTCGGCGACGACAGCTGGCTCGGGCGCGAACATCTGGGGCTCGGCTGGCAGTGGGATTACCTCGACGAAGACTACGCCGCTCCCTTCGGCGGCCTGTGCTGCGGTGGCAATGTCGTCACCGTGACCGTGCGGCCAGGTCTCTCGGAACCGGTCGTGGAGGTGCAGCCGTCGGTGTTGCCAGCACCTCGTGTGCAGGTGCAACAGGTGGAAGCTGGCGGTTCGACGCGCCTCACGACGCGCCGCGCACTCGGCAGCGACGCCATCGAAGTGACAGGGACAATTGCGAAGGACGCGCGACCGCAGTCGGTGCAGGTAACGGTGAGGGATCCGGCGGCGTTCGCAGTTGCGGTGTTGACGAGCGAACTGCGCCAGCTTGGCATCGCAATCGAGGAACGCGCGGATGTCGTCGCCGAAGGCGAGCCACGTCTCGTCGTCACGCACTCATCGCCGCCGCTCGCGCAGTTGGTGCAGCCGCTGTTGTTGAACAGCAACAACCTCTACGCCGAACAAGTCGCGCGCCTTGCGGCGCGCACGGCGCTAGGTGATGGCAGCACCGCCAACGTCGAGCGCCATGCGAAGGCAACGCTCGCGCAGCTCGGCGTCGACACGACGGGCATGGTGATCGCGGATGGCTCCGGGTTGTCGCGCCGCAATCTCGTGCAACCGCGTCAGCTCACCGCCTTGCTGCTGGCGGTCAGGGGGGCGCCGTTCCGCGAGGCCTTCGTGCAGGCGTTGCCAGTGGCCGGCGAGTCGGGCACGTTGCGGTCGCGATTCCGCGACGGACATGGGAAAGGCCACGTGAGTGCGAAGACCGGCTTCATCTCGCGCGTCGTCTGCCTGTCCGGCTACCTCGATGGCCCTGATCCAGTCGACGACCCGCTCATCTTCAGCATCATGGTGAACGACTTCACGTGTAGCGAGGAAGCCGCCAAGGCCGCCGTCGATGCCTTTGTGAACCAGCTGGCGGCCGCCCTCGGCTGCGTGAGATCGTCAGAACGTGACCGAGAGTCCGAACTGAAACCCGTCGATCGTTAGGTCGGCGTCGTAGCCAAACCCGTTGGCGTCGCCCTTCGCCGTGAGCGCACTCAATCGATAGCCGGCGAAGAAGGTCACGTCGTGCAGCGGCATCGTGTAGCTCGCGCGCAGTTCGAGATCTTGCAGCAGGTCTTCGAAGTCGCCACTGAGCACGATCTCCGGCGAGGCGGCGTAGTCGGCATCGAAGGCGAAGTCTCGCCACGTCGCTTGCAAGCGCGCGGCCGCGTAGAGCACGTCGCCGTCGATCTCGACGTTTTGGGTGCGGGCGCCATCGACGGTGCGAGCCTGCAGTGAGAGGTCGCGGTGGGCGAGCACACCGCCGACGGCGAAACGCAGAGCCAGCGGCCGGTCGCGGTAGGTCGTGCGCACGGTGCCGAGCGGTTCGAGATAGCCAAGGCGCAGTTCGTCCATGTCGGCGCGCATTCGCACTTCGTCACCAGCGAGCAGCCGACCCCAATCCGCGTCGATCACGCCAGTCCGCGACGTGTTCATGTCGAGCTTGTAGTAGTCGATGCGAATGCCGCCGAAGCCGTCGCCGATGTCGGCGCGCACACCAATGTCTTCATGGTGATGGTCTTGGCCGAACGTGAGCAACGTCTGGGCGGCGTTGTCTTGCAGCGGGCTGCCGGGGCTCGGCTGGGACTGCATGGCGATGTCGCCGCGCAGTTGGTAGACAGCGAGGTAGGGCGACACCAAGACGCGAGGTTCGGCGAGTACCATCGACGAGCAGGCGCCGAACAGACTCGCGACGATCGGGATGGTGAACACGCGCATGCGCGAAAGGGTAGCGCCGGGCGCGAACGAACAAAGCGCGGTGGCGCGCGGCGAGCTGGTTCGTAGCGTTACGCGCATGACCGAAGTGTTTTTGGAGCGCGACTTCAAGGCCTACGAGAAGCATCGTCAGGACGACCCGGAGTACAACGCGCTGCGGTTGTCCGTTCGGCGCAAGCTGAAGGCGATGGTCGACGGCGTGCTGAAGGAAGCGAAGGCACTCGGCACCGACATGAGTGCGCAAGCCGGGCTGCACCACCCCTACACGTTCAACGCCTACCGCGTGCGCGAGCAGCGGGCCTATCTCTGTCGTGGCACGAAGGAACGCAAGAAGCTGGCGACGTTCTTCGGCGAGGCGCTCGGCAAGGATGCGGAGACGCACTACATCCAGACCGTGCTTGAGATCTGCATCGACGACCAGATCGTCGAGGCGGCGCTGCGCATTCATCCGCAGGCGTGGTGGGATGGCGAGCACTTCAAGAAGAGGGTGCTGCAGGATCCTGCGCGCATGGAGGAGTTGTGCCTGTTGCTGCGCGCGCTACCCGCGGGCTTCAACCTGAAGCTGCACGACTGGAAGAAAGATCACTGGTGTGGGCAGGCAAAGCCCAACGAGATCAAGGAGATGCTGCAGCACTACACGCCGGGCAACCACTGGCTGCACGTGCAGCGGCAATTGCCAAAGGAAGACGCCATAACACTGGGCGAGCAAGCGGAGGCCTGGGTGCGCAGTTCGTTGCTGGCGCTGTTGCCGATCTATCGCTTCACGCTGTGGGATCCGAGCTGATCGCAGCGGCCCGCCATCACTGCGCTGGATAGGTCGCTTTCACCCACTCGCCCCACTTGCGATCGAAGTCGAGGAAGGACACGCCGTAGGCAGCCTGCAAGGACTCGCGCGTGGCGCCAACGAGATCCGCTTGGTCGGGTTGCCACTGGGCATCGACCCGGCCCTTCACACCGAAGAGAAACTTCTGCCATTTCTCGGGGCCTTGAGCGATCAGCCAATCGATGCGCGACCAGACGGCGACGTGGTCATCGAACTTGATGTTGCCGAAGTCGCGCCACGCCGCGGCCTCGGGGAACGGCGAGACCTTGTTGGCCGCGATCAGGGAGCGGCAGTAAGGCTCCCAGCGATCGATCAGCTTCATGTCCGCGACCGAGCCTTCGTTCTGATCGAAGCTTGGCCAGTGCGGGCTGATGCGGCGCGAGTTCCAGTGCCCGAAGCCTTCCCGGATCCACACTGGCAGGTCGTACGAGTAGTAGCGAAAGCCGTCGAGCAGGTTGTGGCTGACGTTAAAGGCCAGCGCGCAGTGCAGGGCGGTGTCGTGCTTGAGTGGGAAGCGATCCGATTCGAGGCAGAGTCCGATGATGAGGGCGCTGCTGTCCTTGAAGTGCCAGCGCTGCGGCATCTGCGTGTCGCGGCCGATGTAGGTCTTCATGTAACCCTGGTAGGGCCCCGCCTTCTCGGTGACGAACACCAAGAACTTGCTCTTCATGCCAAAGAATGGCCCGTAGCCCATGTAGCGCGCGCCAGGCTGGGCAACGACCTTGGTTGGGTCCTGCGGGAAGTCCGCGTCGGTCACGCCGAACAGCTGCGATGTCTCGGCATACAGCTTCTCGAGACGCATCGCCGTGAGGTGCAGGCGCAGCCAGGGGTCGAGCGTGCGCGGCTTCGCATTAACGCTCGGCAACACCTTCTGCAGTTCCTCGAGCTCCTTGCGGATCTTGCCGCGGGTTTCGGGATCCATCGGCACCGGCCACGCCGGCAGATTCAAGCCGATGCGGAAGTGCTTGGTCTCGGCCCAGAGAATCTGGATGTACTCGAGCGATGCGTCGATGTTGGTCGACTGCACCGGCTTTTCGGCGATGTTGCCGAACTCGAACGGCCCGTACGACTCGTAGCCCGCTTTGGCCATCGCCGCCGGGTCGTTTTTGGTGTACGGGTCGATGCGCCACTTGGGCAGCTTGTCGCCCTTGTCCGCTTGCGCGGTGGCGGTGCCAGCAAGTGCTATGAGCGTGAGCGAGAGAGCGCGGATAACCATGGTTGCAGCGAACGGCCGAGGGGTTGGGCCGAGTTCGGTCAGAGTCAGATTTTCGAGAGCCTCAGATTTTCGAGAGCCACTGCTTGGCGTGATCGATCGCTTGGAACACCGAGAGGTTCTCGATCGGGGCTTCACCGTGCAGCACCCGCGCCGTGTTGATCGCTTCGCGTTTCACGCTGTGTTCCGATGCCTCGAGGTACGTGCGAAGAATCACACCTTGCTCTTTCACCATCAGGTAGCGGAGTAGGCGCAGCCCTGTCATCTGGTCGGTAGCCGAGGCCTTGGTGATGGATTCGAAAACCCAGCTGGCGACTTCGTTCGAGCGCGCGGGCGCCAGCACTTCGGCGATGAGCGGGCCGACTTCGGCCCAGTGCGCCTTGGTGTAGAGCATCACTGCTGGCAGGGGTTCGCGGCGCTTCAACGCCAACAGGCCAAGCTGGGCGAAGAACGCCGTCTGCTCGTCCTTGTCCTTCTGCAGCGGCTCTAGCACGCCAGCCATGTCGGCGTCGCCCATGCGACAGAGGCGGCGCACCAAGTACCGCCGAAGTTCGATGCGCGGCTTCTTGACCTCGCGGGCGATCAAGGCGGCGTGCTGCGGCTTGAGCAGTTCGTCGAGCACCGCGAACAGATGCGGGTTGCTGTTCTCGGCGCGGTCGCTGACCTGCTGCATCAACAGCGGCGCGGCGCCTTCGCCGAGGGCCACCAACTGGGTCTTGGCGTCCTGGTGCAGTTGCGGGTCTGCCTTGCGGAATTGCCCCGTCAGCGACAGCACCCGTTCCTTGTCGGTGTCCTTCAGCGTCGGCCACTCGTTCCGCTTGCCAGTGGCGGCGGCCGGCGTGGGCGTCGCGGGTGTTTGCGCACCAACAACGCCAGCGACCAGCAGAACGAAAGCGCAGCTGAGCGCGCGCAATGGGCCGATGATCATGGAAGCTTTGGGGGCTGGATCCACTGCGGGATCGCCGTCACGTAGTCAGGATGGAAGAACGTTGCCTTGTTGGCGAGCAGCGGCTTTTGCGCCTCGTACCACTTGAACCAATCGCCAGCCGTGTGGGTCACGAATCCAACTTGGTGCGCGTCGACGTAGTCATCCATGGCCAAGCCAGGTGACTCGGTGATTTCGTGGCAACCGACCACCAGCCAGCCGTACGGCACCTCAATGGGGTCGCTGACGGCGCCCATGTGCAGCGGCTCGAACGCCCATATGGCGACGGGCAGCAAGGCGGACGTGCGCGAGATGTGGTTCTTCATCTGGTTCTTCACCATCGCCGCGTGCGCCGTCAGTTCTTGCACGTTGCTGGCGATCGATCGCAGCGCCATGGCCGCTTCCTGTTGCTCACGCCGTTCGGTCGGGAAGGCGCGCTGCGCCAACCGCAGCGGAATCAAGTGCTCTTCGAGCACGCGCATGATCTTGGTCTTGCGGCCGCCCTCCGGCAGAAAGGAATCAAGGAAGGCCACGTAGGGCGCCACGTCATCCAGCCGAAACTCGACGCCGTCGAGCACGAACAATCGCGTTTCCGGCGGCGTGTCATCGCCACAAGCGGTCAGGACGACGCCGCCGACCGCCACGGTCGCGACCAACAGAGTGAGAATGCGCACGCGCTTCACGGGGTATCCAGTGTCGCTAGGAAGTTGCACACGGGGCCAGTGACGAAACGGTAGGTGGAATCGAGCAGGTTGGCGAGTTGGGGGGTGTCGGTTGTGGTGACCGGCCCGGCGAAGCTGCCGGTGTTCTCGATCCAGATCGAGCGCTGGTCTTGCGGCCAGGTCTCGACTCGCACGTGGTAGGTGTCGCGATTGCCCGGTTGGGGCGGGAAGACGAGGCGCACGCCCAGCGATTGCAGCGGCCGATCGAACGACTGCCACGCGTCGGTGCCCGGCGCCACCAGTCGACGGCTCAAGAACTCGCGGCCATCGCGGTAGTGGCGAGGAGCAATCAGCGAGCGCACGACGAACTGCTGCACCAACGACGTCGTGATGCCGAGGGTCTGGAAGGCCGCGGTGGTGACGTTGACCACGCGGGTGGCGAAGTCCTCGACGCTGGTGCCGCGCAGTTCTTCGCGCAGGATCAGCCGATCCCATGAGAAGGTTGCCAGCGATACCTGCCCAGGGGCTTGCGGCAGGTTGCTCAGATGGATGCCATCGGGTGCCACCTGGAAGTTCTGGTAGCCGATCGCGGGCTGTCGGTAGAGGGCGTTGTGCACGCTCTGCACGAGGTCGGCGCGCACTTGTTGTGGCGGATAGAGAATCTCGGCGGCGAATGCGATGGTGCGCGGGTCGTAGGTCATCAGCTTGAATGCCGCATGCTACGGGGGCCTTCGCCGCGCGACAGGGTGTGCGCCTGGGATCAGCCGATTGTGGGAGGAAACACCTGGGCGGCTCGTTTCGCGCCGTGTTGTTGCTAGACTCTTCGGCCCTTTTCCCCTGACGACTCCGATGCACCGCGCTTCCGTACTAGCCGCCGTCTTGGCCTTCCCGCTCCTGGCTCAAACCGATCCACAGGAGCAGCTCAAGGCGCTCCGCAGCCAAGTGGAGCGAATGTCCGACCAGCTGGTCGACGAGCGCGTCAAGCTGCTGACCGATCTGAGGGTCAACGGCAAGCTGCTCGATGCCCGTGAGGTCATGCGCGAAGCCGTCTACTTGACCGGCGGCAAGCTGGTCGAGTCCAAGGTCGCGAACTTCTTCATCTTGGAAGAGCTGAAGAAGCAGGTCGACTCCGGCCAGCGCAAGCCGGAAGAGTTCTTGGTGACGGACGAGAGCGTCATGGACCAGCTGGCGCCGATGAAGGGCGAGTTCGAGACCAAGAACCCTGGAGTCGATTTCTGGGAAGTCGTGCGTTCGCAATACGGACTGAACAAGGAGACGTTCCTCGAGCAGCGGAAGGAAGCGATCCTGTTCGATCGCGTGTTCTTCCCTGGCGCCCCAAAGGATTGGCCAGACATCACCAAGGAAGCCATCAAGGCCCAGACGCAGAGCGATCAGGGACCGCGCTTCCTCGAGCAATTGGAGAAGGCGACCGAAGGGGTCGACGACAAGGGCCAGCCGAAGAAGCTGCCTGACTTCTGGGTCAACATGATGCGCCAGTTCGTGCAGAAGGGTCTGCGTAGCTGGAGCGACATTCGCTACGCGTCGCACGGCTTGCCATCCGACATCGTGCTGAAGGTCAATGACCTGCAGTGGACGACCACGGAGGCCTTCGATTTCATCAAGAAGGGCCTGTTCGTGCAGGATCTCGAACGTGCGATGCAAGAAGTCGTCGTGCGCGAGGCTCTGCGCCAGGAGCTGATCACCAAGGGCGCGCACATCACCGACGAAGAGTTCATTCGTCGCTACGACGAATACCGCCAGCCCTACGACACGACGCCGTTCACGGTGGAAGTCATCGCCACTCGCTTCAAGGGCTACCCCTGCCTTGAGGCGTTCCGCGCTCGCTGGCGCCTGATCACGTCGTTCGGCGACATGATCAAGGCCGAGATCACGGACGAGAACCTGCAGGCGCACGCGGACAAGCGCAGCGCGTTCTTCGCCGACGGCCAAGTCGATGTGAACCTCATCCCGTTCCAGGCCCGCAGCCCGAAGACCGGCGCTTGGGAGCCGGACGGCATGACGAAGGCCAAGGAGCGTTGCGAGGCTGCTTTCGCGGCTCTCGAGAAGAAGGAAATGACCTTCGATCAGGCGCTCGACAAGCACGTCGAGTTCTTCAGCAACGACGACAAGAAGGGCCGTCTTGGTCTGCTGCCGCTCAACCAATTGCGCCAACAGCTGCGCGAGAGCGAGTTCACCCAACTGTTGGATGGCTTCTCGCTCGCTGAGTTCTTGTTCTTCGATGGCGAAGTTGGCAAGACGATCGGCCCGATCGCCGGCGCCGATGGTTGGTTCATTGTGCGCATCAACAGCCGGACGCCGGCGCGTCGCAAGATCGACGTCAAGGTCGAGCGCGAGCGCGAGTTGGTGCGCGAGGACTATGTGACGTGCCGCTTCTTCACGTGGGCCGCCGAAGTGATCGGCCGCGCGAAGTTCGAGTGATGAGAATCGCCGGGGCACCAAGGTCGGTGCCCCGTGCCGACTGGTTCGATAGCATGTGCCGGTGACCGCACCGCTGGATAGCCGGAACAACTTCCGGGCACTGCTGCGCCGCCTCTGGGCCGCCATCGTCCATTACAAGGGAATGGTCGTGGCCATGCTGGCCTTCGGCTTCCTTGAGACGCTGTTCACCAAGGTGCCGTTCGTGTTGGTGAAGCCGCTGATGGAGGAGCTGGCGGCTCCGAATGGCAGCCAGGGTGCGCTACCGCCGGTTTGGTTGTCGCCACGGCAGCCGACCGAGGTTGACCTGCTCGAACGGTTGTCCACCGAGTTCAACGAGGGGTTTCGGTCGTTTGCGCAAGACGTCGTGGCCAGTCTCGGCGTCGGCTTTGCCCATCCAGGCATGAATGTCGTGCTCGTCTGCGGCGTCATCGCCGTGCTGTGCGGGCTGCTTGGGTCTGTCACCATCTACTTCGTGCAGACGATCTCGCGCTTCTTCGCGATCCGCATCGTCAGCGACTTGCGCTGCGAGTTGGCCAACCACTTCGTGGCCCTGCCGGTGCGGTTCTTCGGCAAGCAGCGCATGGGCGAGATGATCAGCAAGGTCACCAACGACACCCAGGTCATGCAGAGGTCGTTTGAGCTCGCCGCTGACAACCTCGTGCTCGACCCGATGAACATCGCCTGGAACATCGGCATCGTGGCTTGGTTCGTGCCGCAAGCGACCTGGGTGCTGCTGCTGATGGTGCCGGTGATGGTGATTCCCATGTATCGCCAAGGTCGGACGATCAGCAAGCGTGGTTCGAAGAGTCTGCAGGCGATGGGCGAGACCACGGAATCGCTCAACCAGATCCTGACTGGCATCCGCACGGTAAAGGCGTTCCAGCTCGAACAGACCCTGGTCAAGGGCTTCGAAGCGAGTACGCAGACGTTCCTGCAACGGGTGCACCGCATGTTGCGCGCCAAGGGGCGCTCGATGGCGCAGACGTTCGTCAGCTACCAGGCGGGCTTCGGTGTACTGCTCGTGATGTTGGGCTATGTCGTGTTGGTGGAGCGAACCGTGCGCTTCAGCGATGTGGCGCTGGTGATCCTGCCCCTGGCGACCACCTACCAGCACGTGAAGCGCTTGACCCGCTCGTTCCACGTGTTGATGGAATCCGCCGGTGCACTCAAGGGCATCGACGCGATTCTGCACGAGGTTGTCGACCAGGCCGCCATCGGTGGCAAGCCGCTGGCGACGGTCCATGGCGACATCGAGATGCGCGATGTCTCCTTCCGCTACGACGAGGTGCCGGTGTTGTGCGGGCTCAACCTGCACGTGAAGGCTGGCCAAACGGTGGCTCTCGTCGGGGAGTCCGGTGGCGGCAAGTCGACGGCGATGGACTTGATGCAGCGGCTGCATGACCCGCAGCAGGGCGCAATCCTCGTGGATGGGCACGATCTACGGGACGTCAGGCTTGCCGACTATCGCGCTCACACCGCCGTCGTCGACCAGCAGACCTTCCTGTTCAATACGTCGGTTCGCGAGAACATCGCGTACGGCAAGCCAGGTGCAACCCAGGCGCAAATCGAGGCGGCGGCACGGGCCGCCAACATCCACGACTTCATCGTGACGTTGCCAGCTGGTTATGACACGGTGGTGGGCGAGCGCGGCAGCAACTTGTCCGGCGGGCAGCGACAACGCCTGACGATTGCTCGCGCCATCGTGCGGGATCCCGCGGTCCTGTTCCTTGACGAGGGCACTTCGGCGCTCGACTCAGAGAACGAAGAGATCGTGCAGGCGGCAATTCAGCGACTGCGCCGTGGACGGACATCGATCGTCGTGGCGCACAGGCTGTCCACGATCGTCGATGCGGATCTCATCATCGTGCTCGACGAAGGGCGAGTCGCCGAGTCGGGAACACACGCCGAGTTGATCGCGAAGAATGGGCTCTACCGAGGCATGTACGAGCGGCAATCCCGTCGCTCAGCCGCGTCCAGTGGTGCGTGAGGGGCCGAGCAACGCGACGACGGTCGCTCGCAACGCTTCGCCACGCCCGATGGCGCCGATCTTCTCCCCGGTCTTGCCCTTGATGTTGACGCGATCGACCGGCAACGCAAACAGCTCGGCCAGCCGTGCTCGCATCGCCTGCCGCATCGGCTGCAGCTTGGGTGCTTCGGTTTCGACGACGCAGTCCATCGACAGCACGCGCAGGCCACGAGCTGTCACCAACCGCATGGTCTCCTCACAGAACTCCGTCGAAGGCCGGTTCTTGTTGGCTGGGTCGCGATCGGAGAACAGCGTGCCTAGGTCGTCGAGACCAGCCGCGCCGAGCACCGCATCGCACGCTGCGTGCAGTACGGCATCGCCGTCCGAATGGCCAAGCGGCCCTACCTGCGAGTCGAACGTGACTCCCGCCAACACACACGGGCGGCTAGGCGCCAAGCGATGCACATCGATGCCAAGACCAATCCGTGGGATGTCATTCATGCGAGGTTGGCGGCTGCGATCGCTTCGGCGAGCGGCAGGTCTTCTGGTTGGGTGATTTTCAGGTTGGTTGGCGAGCCTCGGACGATGGTGACCGGTTCGCCAAGGTGCTCGACCAGCGACACGTCGTCAGTGCCGACAAAGCCGGTCGCGGCAGCGTGGGCGAAGGCGCGGACGAGCAGTTCGCGACGGATGACCTGTGGCGTTTGTGCCAGCCACACACTCGTTCGATCTAGGGTGGCGATGACGCGGTCGGCGACGACTCGCTTCAGGGTGTCGGGGGCGGGAATCGCCAGCAGGGCAGCGCCGCTGGCTGCGGCTGCGGCGATGCAGGCGCGTGTTGCCTCGATCGGCAGCAGGGCTCGGGCCGCGTCGTGCACCAACACGAGGTCTGCCTCCGGATCGCACGCAGCGAGCCCGTTCTGCATGGACTGCTGACGCGAGGCGCCACCGGCGAGAATGCGGAAGGTGCCGCGATCCCGGGTGAGCAGTTCGAGTTGTGGCCGACAAGCCGCCGCATGCGAGGCGCGGTCGTCGGCATGGACCAGAACCAGCAGTTCAAACGTGCAGCCGCTCGGCAAGGCGCGCACGAGGCGGGTGGCGCTGGCTACGACCAGAGGCTGACCGCCAAGCTGCAAGTACGCCTTCGGGACGGGACCGCCGAACCGCGAGCCGCGGCCTGCGGCGAGCAGCAACATGGCGATCTTCACGGCGCAGACCTTACACTCGGCCGCGTGGCGGTGGTGCGGATTCTGGGTATCGACCCTGGCACTCAGGTGGTCGGGTACGGCTGTCTCGAAATCGAAGTTGGCGGCACGTCGCGGCAGAATGTCGGCGTTCCGCTCGCGATGCGAGCCAGCAACGTCGTGCACGCAGTTGGCGGGGGCGGCGGGGGCGATGTGCGATTGGTGGCTGCCGGCGTGTTGCGCCTGGGGGGGCGGCTCGTGGAATTGCCAGACCGTCTGTGCGCGTTGGCTCAGCAGTTTCGGTCGCTGCTGGCCGCCTATTCGCCGCACGAGTTGGCTTTGGAGCAAGCGTTCTATGGCAAGAGTGTGCAGGCCGCGCTGCGCATCGGCGAAGCTCGCGGCGTCGTTCTGGCCGAGGCTGCGGCGGCGCGACTCGCGGTGCATCAGTTCGCACCGGCGCGGGTCAAACGTTGTGTCACCGGACACGGGGCCGCCCGCAAGGAGGCGGTTGCGGCCATGATCCTTCAGTTGGTGCGCAAGGCCGGTGATGTGCTGATCCACGGGCTGCCGACGGACGCGACGGATGCCGTCGCAGTGGCCTGGACTCGGCTCGAACAACGCCGGTCACCTCTGCTTCAGTTAGGGGAGTGATCGGCGCCACGCGGAATCAGGGTTGCTTTTCCCCGCGGCTCTACATGTAATGCGGCCTACCGGTTAGCGAGGCATCTACCTCTTGTACCAGCCTGGGCGGTTGGCGACGGCGGTGAGCGACCGCTGTGTGTCGAGTCGGCGTCACCGTTCAAAGTGGCGCGCGGTAGACGTTTCTCATCGTTGCGACCGGGTCCGTTTGTGGGGAGGTTGCCGATGATTCGTGGTCCGGTATTGCCACACTCTCGTGAGTCCCTTTGGTCCTTGGTTGCAGGTCGTTTGGACACGATCGAACGCGGGCTGACGTTGGTTTCCGAGGCTCTGGATTGCAGCAGTGGTCACCTCGGTCCGGTCGATGGGCTCGCGCGCGATGCGGTTGGGGCGCCCGTGTTGCTCGTGCTCGCAGTGGAGGGCGACGCGTTGTTGATAGCGCGGGCACTGGCTGCCGCTGATTTCTTGCATCGTGTCGGTGATGCCCTGCAGGCCGCGATACCCGAAGCGATGCTGTGCACGGGAGTCGCCGGCCGCATCGTGGTCATTGCCACCGATGGCGCCGCGTTGGCGGTAGAGCAGCTTGCCCGCCAGCGCGTCGAGGGGTTGCACGTGTGCCGACTTGAGCCGTTCCGTATCGGCGGCTCGGAGCGATTCGCAGTGCGTTGGCTCTCGCCTAAACAGCCGGTGGCCGCTGCGGCCTGCTCAGTTCCGGAGTTCGCGGTACCTGCCCACCTGCACGACACTTGGTGCAAACTGCACGCCCTTTGCCTGCGCATTGATGCTGGCGTCCGAGTCGATGGCGATCGCTACCGGCGGCGCATCACTTGGAACGGCCACCTGCTGGCCGAGGTCAAGGTGGTGGACGGTGGATTGCATGGCATTCTCGCCGACGGCGTCGCCAGTGCGCTCGTCGCACCGATTGACGTTCGCATGTTCTCCGACCAGTTGCTGCGTAGTTATGCGCGGCTCGCTGGCTTGACAATCATTCGTCCTGACGCCGACAGCGCACCTGCGTTGCCCGAGCGTGAAGTTGCGTCTCGCCACGCAGCCAACGGACGCAGCGGGCACGCCAGGGAAACCGGTGAAAGCCTGCGTTCCGTCGCGGCGGCAGCTCGGCTGTCGCCCGAAGAGTATTCCGCGCTCGGTGGTCCGACCTTAGCGGTCGGCGGCGAAACCGAGGGCGCGGCAACAGCCGACGACGTGGCACGCATCGTCGCGGCACAAGAGAGTCCGTGGTTGCACCCAGGGCGAACGGACTGACGCACCCACTGTGCAGAGGCGCGGGGGGCCGAGGTGAGCTTGGAACCAGACTTGAACGCTGAACGGCAGGGGCGCGGCTTCCTGCGGCGGTGGTTTCGTCGGGCAACCCCGACGGAATTGCTAAGCGAGCGAGAAGCGGTTGTCATTGCCTTCGCGAGTGGCAAGGGCGGTACGGGCAAGTCGTTTTTGGCGACCAACGCGGCGATTGCCCTGCACCAGAGAGGCAAGCGCGTGGCCTTGGTCGACTGCGACTTTGGCTTGGCCAACGCCCACCTGCTGTTCGGAGTGAACCCTCGCTACTCCCTGCAGCACTTGCTCGATGGCGGCGTGCCCATTCAGCAGGTCGTGGCACCCACGCCGTATGGGCCGAGTCTGGTAGCTGGGGGGTCAGGCGTCGCCAGTTTGGCCGAGTTGGATGCGCGCCACATGCAGTCCTTGGCGCGGGCGCTGCAATGGATCGCTGGGTGCCACGATGTGGTGGTGTTGGACTGTGGCGCAGGCTTGGCGCCGCAGTCTTTGATCACAGTGTTGTCGGCGCAACACGTCGTCATTGTTACCAATCCAGAGATTGCCGCACTGACCGACGCCTATGCATTGATCAAGTGTGTGTCGCGTCAGGACGTGCATCCGGCGCTGCACTTGGCCGTGAATCGAGTCGGGCAGGAGGGGCTCGGCCGTGTCACGTTTGATCGACTTGCTGAAGTTTCGCGCCGTTTTGCTGCCTGCAAAATCCACTACTTGGGCGAAGTGCCGGAGGACCCCACGGTGACGCATCGTCGCCTTGGACAGCCCCCTCTGCTCTGCGGCGCGCCCGAATGTCAGACGACCAAAGCCGTGCAGGCGATGTTCCAGTTGCTCGATCAATTCATGACAACTTCGAAGCCGACTGTGGTCGGCGGGATCGAGGCCAGGATGCTCGCGCAGATCCGCCGTTGGTGAGCCGTTCGAACCTCATCCTCGTGGCGTGGGCCTTTCTAGTCTTGGGGCTCTTGGTGAGGGCCTTTGCCAACGCCTTGGTCGGGCCGAACGAGCCGCCAAAGGTGTCGTTCACACCGCATCGCGTGGATGTCAACAAGGCCGGCGTTCCCGAGTTGACGGTGTTGCCGGGAATCGGTCGGTTGCGGGCCGAAGCGATCGTCGTTGAGCGCATTCGGAACGGCCCCTTTCGGGTGCTGGGCGATTTGGAACGTGTCGATGGGCTCGGGCCGAACACACTGCACGCCCTCCGTAGCATGGTCACCTTCGGCGCTTGTTCGGTGGAACCCGCCCCGCGTTGACGGAACGACTGCTGATCGGTGACCCTCAACATCGCAAGCAGCGTACGATTTCGGGTAGGCTTCGCGCCCCGCATGGAACCCTCCACCGCCAGCCTTCGCGAGTGCGTTCGCCGAGCGCTTGCGGAGGACCTCGGCAATGAGGCCTTGAGTGTGGATGCGGACGTCACTAGTCGGTTGTCGGTGCCGGCCGGTTGCCGCGGCCGCGCGCGCCTGATGGCCAAATCGACGGGTGTGCTGGCGGGGCTTGCCTGTGCGATCGAGTCGTTTCAAGTCCTGGACCCGACGGCGCGCTGCCAGGCCTACGGTGTGGATGGCAAGCGTTTCGCCCACGGTGACGTCGTGCTCGTAGTCGAAGGCGACATGCGCGCGCTGTTGGCTGCCGAACGAACGGCGCTCAACTTCGTGCAGCGGCTCTCTGGCATCGCGACTGCGACGCGCGCCTACGTCGACGCGGTGGCGGGCACGGGCGCAAAGATCCTCGATACGCGCAAGACGACTCCGGGTTTGCGGCGCCTTGAGAAGGCGGCGGTGCTGGCGGGCGGCGGCGTGAACCACCGTATTGGCCTATTCGACCAGGTTCTCTTGAAGGAGAACCACTTCGGATTCGCCAAGCCCGTGAGCTACGAAGAGACGGTGCGGCGCTGTGTGCAGGCGCAGTCGTTGCCGGTGGTTGCCGAAGCACGCAACGAGGACGAAGCGACCGCAGCTGTCCGCGGTGGCGCCGCGGTTGTGCTGCTCGACAATTTCGCGCCTGGAGCCCCCCTTCGCGCCGCCGTGGCGGCGGTTCGGGCAGCTGCTGTTGCGGCGAAAAGAACGGTGATGACGGAGGCGTCCGGTGGCGTCCAACTCAGTACCGTTCGCGCTTTTGCCGAATGCGGCGTCGATCGCATCTCGATCGGTGCACTGACGCATTCGGCTCCTGCCGCCGATCTGTCCATGTTGGTAGAGGGAGTCTCCTAGATGGCTCGCCGATTGACCTTCGCGGCTCGTTCGGGCGTGCTGAAGCAGCTGCGTGCGGAAGTTAGGCGCCTCGCTTCGGTCTTTGGTGCCGAAGAGCGGGTTGCGGAGAACTTGGCGCTGGTGGTCGACGAACTTGTGAACAACGCCATCGAGCATGGCGCCGAGTACCGCCACCAGGGTTTGGATCTTGCCGTGCAGATCGACTCGGAAGGTGAGCAGTTGCGCATCGAGTTCTTCGATCCCGAGATGCCGAGCGAAACCGTCGCTGGTCTGGCTCAGATGCTGCAAGCGGCTGCCAATGGCATGCCTTCGCTGGAAAGCGAACGTGGCCGCGGGCTCTTTCTGTTGTCGGTTTATCTGCAAGACCTGCGCGCGGAGGCTGCTCCCACTGGCGGTCTACGGCTTGTCGGGCACATCGCTCGCAAGTGAGCGATCAGGTGTCTTTGGTGCATCGAGCCGTGGCCAGCCTCGATGCTGGGTTGCGCTTGTGGACGCGCCTGCCCAGGGCGGTGCGCTGGCTTGGGGTCGGCACCATCATGGCAGTGCTCTGGTGGTCCTCTTCGCAAACGCCACCGGTCCGCGAGCCGAGCGTTGCGCGCAACTTCCTGTTGAACGGCATGCACGTTGTCGCCTTCGGGACTTTGGCCGCCACTGCGTGGTTCGCGTTGCACGCGCCCAAATCCCAGCGTGATTGGCTCTCGGGACTCATCGCGATCGGCCTCGCCATCGCCTACGGCATCGTCGATGAACTGCATCAGAGTCACGTGCCGGGCCGTGTGTGTTCGATCAGCGATGTGCTCAGCGACACCGTCGGGGCGGTCTTGGCGGTATGGGCCGTGCGTTGGCGAGTGGATCGCGCGCGCGCAACGGGTGTTCAGTTCGCCCTCCTCCTGCTCGCTGCCGCGGCCAGCGTCACCTTGGCCACATTCGGTCCATGGTGAAACTGAGGCGCTACGGCTACAGACGTGTCTCCCCACGGGACGACCTGCGCACCCCCCGTTCGTAAGTGCTTTGGCATGGTCGTTTGCGAGAGCGACACAAATGGCACGCACCTTGCGCTAGGTGGGTCGCCATGAAGCACTTTCCCGTCCTCGTCCTGGTGGCCGCACTTGTGGCCGCCGTCTCGGTGCCCGCTCAAATCAAGATTGAAGGTCGTCTCGGGCGCCACGTTCGCGGTTCGGTTGTCCTCGGTGGCCACGACGCCCGCCACCACAACCACAACGAGCCCGTGCGCCGTCGCCCGGCTCCGGTGCATGGCCACTGGGAGACCGTGCACGAGCAGTTCCTGGTGCCGGGCTACTGGCACGACGAACACCTGCCGCCGACCTACGGCTGGATCACGGACCACTGCGGTCACCAACACTGGGGCATCATTCACCAAGGTGGTTGCCGCCGCGTCTGGGTGGCCGCTCGCTGGGAAACACGCTGCCGACAGGTCTGGGTCTCCTGCTGAGCGTGGCACTGAGGCCAGCCGCCGGATAGAGAGGCTGGCATGGACCGCGGCGACCGTTTCGACCACCCGCTAATCGAACGCTATGCGAGCCAGGAGATGGCTCGCCTCTTCTCGCCGCGCGCGCGCCACACGACGTGGCGTGACCTGTGGATTGCGCTGGCGCGCGCCGAACACGAGCTCGGCTTTCCTGTGACGGCCGCGCAGGTCGCCGAGCTCGAAGCACACCGCGACCAGTTCGATTGGGAGAGCGTGGCTCGTTACGAGAAGGAGCTGCGCCACGACGTGATGGCGCACGTGCACCACTACGGCGATCTCTGCCCACAGGCACGGCCGATCATCCATCTCGGCGCCACCAGTTGCTTTGTGACCGACAATGGCGACCTGCTGCAGTACCGCCGTGCGTTGCGCATCCTTGAGCAGCGGCTCGCCACCGTGCTCGGTGCGTTGTCGACCTTCGCGCAACAGTGGCGTTCGCAGCCTTGTCTTGGCTACACGCACTTCCAGGTGGCCCAGCCGGTCACGGTCGGCAAGCGCGCGTGCTTGTGGGCACAAGACTTTGCTCTCGATCTCGATGAAGTGCGTCGCATCGCCGAATGGCTGCCGTTCCGCGGCGTGAAAGGCACGACGGGCACTCAGGCGACGTTCTTGACACTGGCAGGCGGCGATCACCGCAAGGTCGAAGAACTTGATCGGCGGGTCACCAAAGCGATGGGGTTTGCGAAGTCGATCGCGGTCAGCGGCCAGACCTACACGCGCAAGCTCGACTGGACCATTCACCAGGCGCTGTCGGCGGTCGCGCAGTCGGCGAGCAAATTCGCGACGGATCTGCGGCTGCTGTCGCATGAGGGCGAGATCGAAGAGCCGAGCGAGTCGAAGCAGATCGGCAGCTCTGCGATGGCCTACAAGAAGAACCCGATGCGGTGTGAGCGAGTGTGTTCGCTGGCGCGCTACGTGATCGAAACGGCGAACACGAGTGCGCACACGGCGGCGACGCAATGGCTTGAGCGTTCGCTCGATGATTCCGCGGTACGCCGCATCGCTTTGCCGGAGTCGTTCCTCGCCATCGACGGGATCTTGATGCTGGTCGAGAACGTGGCGAAGGGCTTGGTCGTCTACCCAAAGGTCATGGAGAAGAAGTTGCGTGAGCAACTGCCGTTCTTGGCGACGGAGGAGATTCTGATGGCTGGGGTGGCGGCGGGCGGCGATCGGCAAGACCTGCATGAGCGGGTGCGTGTGCACAGTCGTGCCGCTGCGCACGCGGTCAAAGCCGAAGGGCGCGACAATCCGTTGCTGGCGTTGATCGCCGCCGATCCGGCCTTTGCGGCCATTCATGCAGTGCTGCCGAGCCTGTTGGATGCGCGGCGGTTCGTCGGTCGTTCGGCGGAACAGGTCGACACGTTCGTGCGCGACGAAGTCGGGCCGCGGCTTGCCGGGGTGAAGGCGACGCAATTGGGCAGCGACATCCGGGTTTGAGGTCGTGCTGTGGCGCCGTGCGCCATGTTGGCAGATCTATCCGCGATACTGCCAACGTGGCGCAGCGACGTCTTCCTAGGTTGGTTCTTTGATGTCGTAAGTGATGCACCCGTAACGCCATGAACGAGTCCGCTAAACGGCACGCAGTGTGCTAGCGGCGAGCCTTCGCTAACCACGAGGGTCGCCATGGACGTTCAGAAGTTCACTCAGAAGTCGCAGGAAGCGCTGCAGCTTGCCCAGACCAAGGCTGTCACGTTTGGTCACCAACAGGTCGAGCCGAGGCACCTAGTCCTGGCTCTCATCGAGCCCAGTGACGGTCTCGTGCGACGGCTGTTGCAGCGCGCGGAAGTGCCAATCGACTCGCTGACTCGGGCCGTCGAACACGGATTGCAGAAGCAGCCGAAGGTCACCGGCCCGGGCTTTACCGCGGACAAGATCTTCCTGACGCCCGATCTCGCGCAGGTGATGACGGCGGCCGAGCAGCAGGCGCAGACGATGCGCGACGACTACGTCTCGGTCGAGCATCTCTTTCTGGCACTGCTGCAGAACAGCAAGCACGACCTGCGCGACGTCTTTCGCAAGTTCGGTCTCGACGAGAGCAAGTTCCTCAACGCGCTGAAGGAGGTGCGCGGTAACCAGCGGGTGCAGAGCGCCAACCCCGAATCGACCTACGAGGCGCTCGAACGCTACGGGCGCGACTTGGTGCAAGCGGCAAAGCAGGGCAAGCTCGACCCGGTCATCGGCCGTGATGAAGAGATTCGCCGCGTCATCCGCATCTTGTCGCGCAAGACCAAGAACAACCCCGTGTTGATCGGCGAACCAGGCGTCGGCAAGACCGCCATCGCCGAGGGTCTCGCGCAACGCATCGTGCGCGGCGACGTCCCGGAAGGGATGAAGGACAAGACGGTGTTCGCGCTCGACATGGGCAGTCTGATTGCGGGCGCCAAGTACCGCGGCGAGTTCGAAGAGCGACTGAAAGCCGTGCTCACCGAAGTGAAGAACAGCGACGGCCGCATTCTCCTTTTCATCGATGAGCTGCACACGATCGTCGGCGCGGGCAAGGCCGAAGGTGCCATGGACGCCGGCAACATGCTGAAGCCCATGCTCGCTCGCGGCGAACTGCACTGCATCGGCGCGACGACGCTCGATGAGTACCGCAAGTACATTGAGAAGGACGCCGCCCTGGAGCGTCGCTTCCAGCCCGTTCTCGTCGAGCAGCCGAGCGTCGAGGACACGATTTCGATCCTGCGCGGTCTGCGCGAACGCTTCGAAGTGCACCACGGCGTGAAGATCCAGGACGCCGCCCTCGTCAACGCCGCGACGCTGTCGCACCGCTACATCACGGAGCGCTTCCTGCCCGACAAGGCGATCGACCTCGTTGATGAAGCCTGCGCGATGATCCGCACCGAGATTGATTCGCTGCCGACCGAGCTCGACTCCGTCAGTCGGCGGGTGATGCAACTTGAGATCGAAGAGACGGCGCTCGCGAAGGAGAAGGATGCAGCCAGCAAGGCGCGTCTCGCTGAACTGAAGAGGGAGATGCAGGATCTGCGCGCCAAGGCCGACTCGATGCGGGCGCAGTACGAGACCGAGAAGAAGGCGATTGCGACCGTGCGAGCTTTGCGTGAGCGCCTCGAAGCGTTGCGGCGGGATCAGGAAGCGGCCGAACGCCGCTATGACATGGATAAGGCGGCTGAGCTCAAGTACGGCACCATCCCGGCGGCGGAGAAGGCCGTCGCGGCCGAAGAGGTTCGGTTCGCGAGCGAGGGGGGTGACCGCCTGCTGCGTGAAGAGGTGACTGCGGACGAGATCGCACAGATCGTCGCGCGCTGGACTGGCATCCCGGTGATGCGCTTGCTTGAAGGCGAACGCGAGAAGTTACTGAAGCTTGATCAGATCCTGCACAACCGCGTCATCGGTCAAGACGAAGCCGTGCAAGCGGTCGCCGACGCCGTGATTCGCGCGCGCTCAGGCATCAAAGATCCGAGGCGACCGATCGGCAGCTTCTTGTTCCTTGGGCCGACGGGGGTTGGCAAGACAGAGTTGGCAAAGACGCTCGCCGAGTCCTTGTTCGACAGCGAGGACAATCTCGTGCGCATCGACATGTCTGAGTACATGGAGAAGCACGCGGTCAGTCGACTGATCGGTGCGCCGCCGGGGTACGTCGGCTACGACGAAGGTGGGCAGCTCACCGAAGCCGTGCGGCGCAAGCCGTACTCGGTAGTGCTCTTCGACGAGATCGAGAAGGCGCACCCGGACGTATTCCATGTGCTGCTGCAGATGCTCGACGACGGGCGCCTGACGGACAGCCAGGGCCGCGTGGTCGACTTCAAGAACACGGTGATCATCCTGACCTCGAACATCGGGGCGCCGATCCTGCTCGAAGGGATCACGCGCGAGGGCACGATTCGAGAGTCGGCGCGCGACCAGGTGATGGCGGAGCTGCGGCGTCACTTCCGACCGGAGTTGTTGAACCGCCTCGACGACATCGTGTTGTTCAAGCCACTGCAGGCGGGCGAGATTCGCCGGATCGTCGACCTGCTGTTGGTCGGGCTGCGCGCGCGGCTCGCCGACCGGCGCATCGCGGTCGAAGTCAGCGACGAAGCGAAGACGTTCCTCGGCAATCAGGGCTACGACCCGGTGTATGGCGCGCGCCCGCTGAAGCGCTATCTGCAGCGCGAGCTGGAGACTCGCATTGGGCGCCAGCTGATTGCCGGTGAGATTCCAGACGGCAGTGTGGTGCGCATCGATCTGGTTGACGGGGCCCTGCGCATCGCCGCGAAGGCGAGGGAGCCGTCAGCGAACTGACGCGTGCGGGTGCGTTCATTGATGCACAAAGAACGCGACGGGGCAGTAGTTGGCCAACTTGCTGCCAGTCGGCAGTGCCGTTGGCGCACCAGCCGCGTAGACGATGCTGGTGCGGGGGTTGGTTCCCGTGATGACCTGGGCACCGTTGGATACGACCAGACCGCCGGGGGCGAAGAAGTCGAGGAACAGGCCCTGGCTTGAGATCGCGTAGTCGTTGAAGGCCTGGTTGTTGGGAATCACGAAGTACCAGTTGGCGTAGCCGCTGCCGCCGGTCGTGCCGCCGAGCGTCGCGAGTCCAACCGGCGACAGCTGGCCGGTGCAGGTTGGGCTGATGCCCGCGAAGATGGGGCCGAGGCTATAGGCAGGAGCCAGCGGCGCGCCGAGGCTGAGGGCCAGGACGGCTGGGGCGTTGGTCGGGCCGTTGGTCACAGTCGTGTCGTAGTAGAGACCTGGCCGTGTCGGTGTGGTTGTGAGCACCGTCGGGCCGCCGCCTGAGTGCAGGCAGCCAGCGGGACCGTTCGTCACCACCGAGTAGTAGTCGGCGCGGTCGAGGATGTAGGTGAACGGCGAGCCGCCGCCGCTGGTGCCAAAGACGCGGTACTCGACGATGAGGTTGCGCCCGGCCGGCACGTAGTTGAATGGCGTTGTCAGCGTGAGGAAGAACTTGCCGTCGGTCAGCGGATTGGCCGGGTCGCGCAGGTTGGGCAACACGAACAGGGCTGGCCCGAACACCGTGATGGGTGGTACGTGGTAGTTCGTATCGAACGTCGTCGTCATCGTGGCAGCCGTGTAGGTCGAGTAGCCCATGCGGACCTCGAGCTGCAAACTGCGGCCGAGGTTCATCGTCGTCGTCGTCGCATCCTGGCGGAAGCCGAGCTTGGTGATCTGATGGCCGCTCTGGACCTGGAGATCGACCCCCTCATAGAGGCATTGGTTGCGCGACGTGCCGTTGGCGAGCGGCAGGTTAGGGGAGTTGAACGGGCCCTCGGCAACGGCCGCGTACTCATCGGGAAAGATCGCCGTGGTCTGTGCGAAGGCCGCGGTGCAGAGGAGAACGAAGGGCAGGAGAGAAGCGGGCTTGTTCATGGACTTGGTCGCGAAAAGACGAGTCCCGCGGAAGCGGGGGATGCCTGCTTCAGAAGCAGGGCCGTCGGCAACCGAACACGTCTTTGTGAGTTTCTGCGCCCCAGGTCAGCGAACGATGTTCACTCGCCGCGCGCATTCCGCACCAAGATTCAGATCACCGTCGCACGCTGGCGTCGTGTCCGGCCCTAGACTGCGCGGCATGGTAGGCAGGATGTCCAATCGGGATCGAATCGCACACCTTCGCGCGGAAGCGGACGCAACGGCCAAGGAAAAGGCTGTCGCCAAGGCTGAGAAAGCCGCGCTGCCGCCAGCGGCGCGCAAGCCCTCAAGCAAGACCTCGAGCAAGTCCTCAGGCAAGTCAGCGGCGTCAACGCGTGGCCGCGTGCGCATTGTCTGGCTCGTCTGCGATCCGAGTGGCAAGGAAGTGAAGCAGTTTCCTTACGCGCAGGAGGTGGAGGCACGAGCCGAGGCGCTCCAGCTGAGCACGACAACCAAGCGCATGTACTTCGTCAAGAAGGCCGACGTGCCGGCCAACTAGCGACGCGGCCTTTGAAGGGCCAGTCAACCTGCTCGGACCGGTCGTGCCAAACACCCTGGGCCGGGCGCGCCGCACTTTTGCCTTGGCCGCGCTGCGTCGTGCGCGCAACCTGACGCGCGATGTCTAAGGCCAGCGAACGAGACCTGCCGTGGTGGAAGGGCCTGACGCGCTACCACTGGTTCGTGTTCTCGATGGCGACGCTGGCGTGGTTCTTCGATTGCCTCGACCAGCAGCTGTTCATTCTCGCGCGCAACTCCGCGATGCAGAGCTTGCTGCCGCCAGGCGTGGACGCGGGTCAATACGGCACCTACGCGACTGCGATCTTCATGATCGGGTGGGCGATCGGCGGCATGGTCTTCGGCTCGATGGGCGATCGCATTGGCCGCGCGCGCACGCTGACGCTGACGGTGCTGCTGTATTCGGTGTTCACCGGTCTCTCGGCGCTGTCGACGGGTTGGATCGACTTCGCGATCTACCGTCTCATCACCGGACTTGGTGTCGGTGGCGTGTTCGGGCTCGCGGTCGCACTGGTTGCGGACACCGTGCCCGATCGCAGTCGCTCGGGCGCGTTGGGCACGCTGCAGACTTCGTCGGCGCTCGGCAACATCGTCGCGGGCCTGATCAGCATGTGGGTGGGTGGCCTCGTCACCGCGAAGACGATCCCGCCGGAGTGGGCGTGGAAGCTGATGTTCTTGCTCGGCGCCTTGCCGGCGTTCTTGTGCGTGGTGCTGCAGCTGCGGCTCTCAGAACCTGAGAAATGGGTGAAGGCGCGCGCTGCTGGGCGCGCCGCGGGGTTGCGGTTCGGTTCGTATGCAGTGCTCTTCGGCGAGGCGCGTTGGCGGCGTGCAGCGTTGTTTGGCATGTTGCTCTCGGTCGCCGGCGTGATGGGTCTGTGGGGCATCGGCTTCTTCTCGCCCGAACTGGTCGGCCCCGTGATCGAACGCTCGCTGCGGGCGCAGGGTTTGCCGGAAGCTGAGATCAGCGGCGCTCGAGCAACCTGGGTCGGCATCAACTCGATCGTGCAGAACTTCGGCGGCGTGATCGGCATGCAGTTGATGATCCAGCTCGTGCAGCGCATCGGCCGTCGGCCGGCGTTTGTGATCGCGTTCTTGCTGGCCTTGATTGCGACCGTCGCCTTCTTTCAGTGCTTCGACGGCAAGGAAGACCTCTGGATGAGCTTCTTCATGGGCGCCACCCAACTGTCGTTGTTTGCAGGGTTCGCGATCTACTTGCCCGAGTTGTTCCCGATGCGGCTGCGCAGCACCGGCACCAGCTTTTGCTACAACGTCGGCCGCCTCTTCGCCGCCGTCGGCATCCTGCAGTCGGCTTCGATCAAGACTTGGGTCGGAGGTGATGCGTCGTCGCCGGAGGCGAAGATGGACGCCTTCCGCGATGCTGCGAGCTGCATGAGCGCCATCTTCGTGCTCGGCATCGTGGCCCTGTTGTTCTTGCCGGAGACGAAGGGGCGGCCGTTGCCCGAGGACGTCGTCGAGGTTCCGCCGCGATAGCATGCGTGCACCGATGTTGCGCTTTCCTCTCTTCGTGTGCTTCTGGTTGGTGGCTTGCGGCACGACGACCTCCGACACGCTGCGCGTGCGTCCTACGAACTGGGCGCAGCCGGTGCTCGGCAAGGGCGTCAGCAACTGGTTTGTGGTGTCGCCAGACGTGCATCGCTGCGCGCAGCCATCGCGCGCTGGCATGCGCCAGTTGGCAGCGTTTGGCATCCAGTCCGTGGTCAATCTGCGTGAGTACCACAGTGATGTCGACGAAGTCGAAGGCACGCCACTCGCACTCAACGAGCTGCCGCTCGATGCCGGCGATCTGACCTACGCGCAGCTGGTCGATGCCTTGCGCGCGGTCGTGCAAGCAAAGAAGCCGGTGGTGGTGCATTGCTGGCGAGGAGCCGATCGCACGGGTGCCGTGGTGGCGGCGTGGCGCGTCGCCATCGACGGCTTGACGCCGAGCGAAGCATGCGACGAGATGGTTGCTGGCGGCTTTGGTCACTCGGCGTTCTACGGCAATCTGCGCACGCTGGTTACCGGGCTCGATCCTGCGAGTTTGCGTCGCGACGTCGGCCTGCCGCCGCTGTAGGCGTGACCGCGAACGCCGGCGAATCGATCGTGGGTTCGTCTCGACTCAGAGCGCCGCCATGAGGTCGGTGAGCCACTTGCGCCACGGTCGATCGAGCGTCTCGATCTTGCAGCCGAGCAGTTCATCGAACGTCGTGCTGCTGTCGCCTTTGGCGCCGCGCAAGCCTTGCACGAGGTACGTCAGAAAGCCACGGCGGGCGCTGGTGCCCCGATCCCCGTCCAGGAGGTACGCCGTGAAGAGATGCGCCGCGGCCCACATGTATTGGGTGTCATTGGCGACGACGAAGTGGAACTGACGCACCGAACGGTGGGTGAGGTTCTGCAGACCGATCTCGTTGCCGGTGGTGATCAGCCGCCCTTCGTCGATGGTGAGGCTCCAGGGCTTTGGCTGCGCGCGGCCCGGCGCCCCGCCAAGTCGCCGTTCGACGTACTGCGCCAAGCCAACTTCGCCCCAGCCGCAGTATCGGTGCCCGTTCTGCAAGGCGGGATCATCGGCCAAGGTCCGGTAGAGCAGGTGCTGCGTGGCGACTTCGAACAATCGCGTCGGTCGTTCCGGCGACTCCGCCACAAAGTAGGTCGAGCAGCGAGCCTCTTCATTGGTGCCCTCCATGCGATGCTGGAAGTACGGATGGCCATCGCTGCTCAGCGCGTTGAAGGAAGAGCGGTCACGCCACACCTGCACAGCCAACTTCGTGCCGACCACTTCGTAGAGCCCGAGTTCCTCGCCGAACTCTTCGTGCCACCACAGATACAGACGTTCGAGATCGAGGGCGGTGTCCACGACGCGGCGCAGGGTGGCATTCGAGCGCACCTCGAAGTGTTCGCCTTCGAGGCGCCACGGATGGCCGAAGTCGGCGTGAAAGCGTTCGAGGTCTTCGAACGAACGCCATTCGTCGTTGTGCGGCCAGAGCCAGCGCTTGCCGACCAAACGGTGGCCGAGCAGGGTGTGGGCTTCGGCGTGATCCGGCTCGCGCAACACGATGTCCATCGCTTGCAGGTGGGCCAACGCCACCAGCCCCTTGCCCAGCGCCCACTCGGCGAGGAACCAACGGTGCCGAGCATGATCAGGCAGGCGATCACTCAGTTGGAAGAACTCACGCGTGCGGTCGCGAACGGTGTCGATGGCGACCACTTGGGCATGCGGCAGGCGCAAACGTTTGCCGCCTTGCATGACGATCAGTTCCGTCGGTAGCCAGCGCGAGAACACGCGGCCGCGGACCTCTTGGCCGTTCTTCAGGCGGACGACATCGCGCAAGTCATCCTGAGCCAACAGGCTGGCGATACAGGCCGCTGCGGCTAGCAACTGCCAACCGAATCGGAGGGGCGTCATACTCTGGGTCTAGTCTGCCCAGGTTGGCGGGTCACCGCCGAGCCGCACCGTTGGATGATCTCAGCGCCGCAATAGGGCTCGGGTGGAACTCAGGACCGTGCCGGGCTGGCTGCGTTTGACGCGCAGGTCCTCAAGGGTCGCCTGCGGGCCCTTGGCCCGGGCCTCGAGTTGCTCGCGCCGTTGCGCGCGTTTCGCCATCGCCGCGGCATCGCCAATCGGCGGCCGCGACGCATTCAGCTCCTTGAATTCCGCGATGACGACTGCGAGCTCGCGCTCCGCGACCCGCTGCCGTTCTTGGTAGTCGGCAGCGACGTCGGGCGCGAGAACGGGTTGCTGCTGCCGGATGGTCTCACTCAGCAGCAAGTCGAGCTTGCCATCACCATCCCAGTCGGCGGCCGCGAGGCGCGTCTCGCCATCACCGGCGCGCACGGTTGCCAACCGCTGTGGCGCGTCGAAGCGATCGTTGGTGCGCGTGCGCAGCACGATCGCGTCGCCTTCGAACGCCAACAAGTCGAACCCGCGGTCGCCATTCCAATCGGCGGCGAGCACCGCATGCGCACGCCCACTGACCGGCAACGATGTGGCCGCGAAACCCCTGCCGTTGCCTAGATGCACGACGACCTCCAGGGCGGACACGAGCAGATCGAGTTGGCCGTCGCCGTTCCAGTCGACGAGGTGGATTGAATTGGTCCGGCTGGTCAGAGCGAGCGCTTGCCCTGCAGTCGACAGCGCCTGCGCCGCGGCAAAGGCGCCTTTGCCATCGTTGGCACACCAGACAGCGCGAGCGCGCAGGCTCATCGGGGTGTCGAGCGTGAGCAGGTCGAGATCGCCATCGCGATCGACATCGACGAGCTGCGGCTGGCCAACATTCTCGCAGCTGCACTCGATCGTGACGGCGACAGGCTGCTCGGCCGCGAACTGGCGTTGCGGGCCGCGGGCGATGCCTCGCCGCAGCGCGAAGGTGCCATGGCGACCGATCACAAGATCTTCGATGCCGTCGCCGTCGATCTCACCGAGTGCGATGGTTGTGCGGAAGGCGCCCCCCGCTTCGGGCAGTGGCACGGACTCGAAACCTGCCTGCGCGAATAGTGGCGCATGGAGCACTGCGATCGCGGCGATGGGAAGGGCGTGCACGGGGCGTTACCGGGGTCGGAAGCCGCACCGAACGTGGCGTTGCTGAACGAACTCCGCGATGCACGATGCCTCCGCCGAGTGCACTAGGCCATTGCCTTGCCGCCGGTCGGTCGGCTAGCACTCCCACATGAGCAAGATCAAGGTCAAGAACCCCGTCGTCGAGATGGATGGCGACGAGATGACGCGCATCATTTGGAAGTTCATCAAGGAGAAGCTGATCCTTCCGTACCTCGAGATCGACTTGAAGTACTACGACCTCGGCATCGAGCACCGCGATGCCACCAACGACCAGGTCACAGTCGATTCGGCCAACGCCACCAAGAAGTATGGCGTCGCTGTGAAGTGCGCGACGATCACGCCGGACGAGGCGCGCGTGGAGGAGTTCAAACTCAAGGAGATGTGGCGTTCGCCCAACGGCACGATTCGCAACATCGTCGGCGGCACGATTTTCCGCGAGCCCATCATCTGCAAGAACGTGCCGCGCCTAGTGCCCGGCTGGACGAAGCCGATCGTGATCGGCCGCCACGCCTATGGCGATCAGTACCGCGCCACCGACTTTGTCGTGAAGGGTGCAGGTACGTTGACGATGACGTTCACGCCGAAGGACGGCAGCAAGGCGACCGAATACAAGGTGTTCGACTTCCCGGCCGGCGGCGTCGCACTCGGCATGTACAACCTCGACGAACAGATCATTGGCTTCGCGCGCAGTTCACTCAACTACGGGCTCGAACGCGGGTGGCCGGTCTACCTGTCGACCAAGAACACGATCCTCAAGAAGTACGACGGCCGCTTCAAGGACCTGTTCCAGCAGGTGTTCGACGGTGAGTTCGCCGCCAAGTTCAAGGCGAAGAACATCGTCTATGAGCATCGCTTGATCGACGACATGGTCGCGTCCGCGATGAAGTGGGAAGGCGGCTTCGTGTGGGCGTGCAAGAACTACGACGGCGACGTGCAGTCCGACAGTGTGGCGCAGGGCTTCGGTTCGCTCGGCCTGATGACGTCGGTGTTGATGACTCCGGACGGCAAGACGATTGAGGCCGAGGCTGCGCATGGCACGGTGACGCGCCACTTCCGCGAGCACCAGAAGGGCAAGCCGACGTCGACCAATCCCATCGCGTCGATCTTTGCATGGACGCAGGGGCTGAAGTGGCGTGGCAAGTTTGACGGCACCCACGACGTGGTCGATTTCGCCGATGCCCTCGAGAAGGTCTGCGTCGATACGGTCGAGTCGGGCCGCATGACCAAGGACCTCGCGATCCTGATCGACGCCAAAGCGCCGTGGCTGACGACCGAGCAGTTCCTCGACACGCTCGACGCGGCGCTGCGGCAGAAGCTGCGTAGCTAGAGTCAGCGGCGCGCCGCGGTGTGAAAGTCATGGGCGTCGCGCAGATGGTTCTCGACGATGCGGGCGACGAGCGAACGAAAGTGGTGACGGTTCTCGGTGAGAAAACGCGGCGTGTAGCGCAGCACGTCCATCGCCGCCGCTTGCACGTAGTCCATCGTTTCGCCGCGGGCGCGCAGCAGCGGTCCCAGGCGTTGGCGCACGAAGTCGCGAATCCACGGCAGGTCGCGCGCGACGAGGCGATCGATGGCGGCTTGTTCGCCTGCGTGCCATTGCTGCAGCAGCAGGCGAGTGTCGTCGGCTTCGGTCATCGGGTGTCGCTCGGCGGCGTGGCTTAAGCAGCACACGCGCGAGGGCGCGATGATCGGTTGCACGGCGGCGACTGGCAAGGTGGCCCTGGCGAGTCGACTCATTGCCGACACGCCCTCACCGCACAAGCACGTCGAGACCCGCACTCGCCACCAGGCCAGACTGCGTGCTGGCATCGAGGTAGGCGACTTGGAAGTAGACGTGCTGGTAGCCGAGTGCCGGCGCCAGCGGGATCGCCAGCGGCAGCGCCCAATTGCCATTGACGTCGAGCACACTGATCACGGTCGCGTCGAGCGACTGCAGAATGGTGAGCCCTTCCCAAACGAAGTTGAGTTGGTAGCCGGTCGCCAGCAGGCCGAGGCCGAATGGCGCGCCGTGCGCATTCAGGATCATGGTCTGACCGATGTTGGCGCAGCCGGCGCCGGATAGCGTCGGCGTGCCGCTGAGGCCAGGGCTCGCGATGCCATAGCTGGTGCTGGTGCCGCAGGCTTGGCCACTGCGCAGGGCGATCAGTTCGCCGCCGCTGGTCGCGAACACAATGTCGCCAGTGATCGGATCGACCGCACCGCCACCGGGCGGGTTCGCGCCGCCGATGACGACTTGCCGCGTGCTCGCGATCGGGTCGCCATTCGCATCGATCTGGTAGGCGCTGATGATTCCTGGTCCCCACTCGGCGGTGAGCAGTTGGCCGCCGAGCAGCGGCGCGTTCGCGGGGACGTAGACGATGCCTTCGATGCCGCCGGTCAGGATGATCGGGGTGCCGGTGGTGGTTGGTGTGAAGGTGCCGAGACCATCCGGGGTCAGGGTCACGTCATGAAAGTCACTCCCGGACCAACCGCAGACTTTGAATCGTCCTGCTCCGGGTAGACCCGCTGGCACGAACGTGCAGGCGCCGACCGACGACAGCAATCCCAGCGGACCGAGATCGTCGCTGCGGTTGGTCACCGTGCTGCCTGGCAGAATCTGGCCGAGCCGGTTGGGGCCGAACCAAGTGTGGAACAGCACGCCGGTTGGTCCGAAGGCGAGACCGCCGTCGGTGCCGCCGACGGTCGCGACCGGGGTCGATGCGCTGAGGCCATTGATGAAGCCCTGCCCATCGCGCGTCACGATGACCGCGGTGATCTCCGTCGACGGCCAGGGCGAGATCAGCAACACATTCGGGTTGCTTGGCAGGAAGGCGGTGCCGCCATAGGAGAAGATGCCTGGCATCGGGCCGAGTCGCACGACTTGGTAGGCCACTGAGAAGGGCGGCAACACGGATTGGGCGGTGGCGGTGGCGAGCAGGAAGGGGATGGCGAGCAGGTGGCGCATGGTTTTGGTTCGTGCGGTGACACCTTCCTGAGCGGCAGGGGCCGGGGCCAGCGAACAAGGGCGCGCACATCGCGTCGGTCCTTGGATCGGGTGTGGGCCGAAGGCTGACCGCGCGCGGCGGCGCGAAACCCCAAGCCTGTAACCACTGGCGACTTCGTGTCCCGGTACCGCCGTGCACGAGAGGCACCGCCGTCGAGTCCGAGCTCGCGATCGAGGACCCGCAGCCGGTCGTGGCCGAGGGATGCGGGTGGTCCGAGACTACAGATGCTCTTTCCTACCCCCTGACTCGCGACGCGCGGACGCCGCGCTGCAGCCGGAAGCGTGGCGCCGACTGACGAGGCGCTTACCGCGCTGGCCGCCGCGGTGCCTAGGCTGCCGCAAATGACCTCGCGACACCGACTCGGTTCCGTCGTGCTGCTCCTCACCAGCGCGCTTCCCGCCCAGTTCTTCGTCTCGGTCGGCAGCGAAGTGCGTCAGAGCACCCGTGCGACCTGGATCGGCCGTTCGGGCGAACAGAGCGTCGCCATCGACTACGGCCAGCCCAAGTGGCGGCCCGACTACGAGGCCTTCGTGCTGCAGGACACGGCGCCGCCGCTGCCGCTCGGCAAGGGTGCGTTCACCACGCTGCGGACCGACGTCGAGCTCGCCTTCGGCACGCACAAGCTGCCGCGCGGTCGTTGGTATGTCGGTGCGCGACGCGAGGCGAAGCAGGAGTGGTCCTTGGTGTTGTTCGCCGCCGATCGGATCGATGCCGGTGGCCGCGGCATTGCGACCATCGCGAGTGGCGAACCAGATCTGCGTGTGCCGGTGCGCCTGGTGCGCGACGCCACCTTGGTCGAGCAGTTCGAGATCGCGCTGCGCGACAGCAAACTCACGCCGCGCAGCCTCGCGCTCGTGCTGGCGTTCGGACCGTTCCGCATCACCACCGAGATCGCGCCGGCGTTCGACGACCGCAAGCCGGAGGGCATGCCAGAGTTCGCGCTCACGGCGCCGGGCAAGGGCATCAGGACGGAGTCGGGACTGGTCTGCGAGGTGCTGCGCGAGGGCGCCGGCGAACGGCCCGCTGCGGCTGCCACGGTGCGCGCGCACTACACCGGGTGGCTGACCGATGGCACGGTGTTCTACTCGTCGCTGGTGCGCGGCGAACCCGAGCCGCTGCGGCGGGAATGGGTGGTGCCTGGATTCTGGGAAGGGCTGCAGCGGATGCGGCCGGGGGAGGTGTGCCGGTTGACCATTCCGGCGGCACTGGCCTACGGCGAGCACGGGGCGGGCAATCGGGTGCCGGCGAACGCGGTGTTGGTCTACGTGGTCGAGGTGATGGCGGACCAGCGGCGGTGATCCGGCGGCTGCGCTGACGGCCCCTGTCTGCGAACACGGCATCTGACGCACCGGACCGCCGCCCGCGCAGCGCTGACGCGTCAGTCGACGCGCCCTTCCGCCAGCCCGCGAACTCCACCGCTGCCGGCCTCGCCGCCTGGCGATGCCCTCACGGGAACGAGCGTCCCCCGCTGCGTTCGCGCCGCATGGCCGGCTCGATCACAGCGTGCCGATCGTCGCGGTGAGCGCGTTGCTGCCGAGGACCGCGGTCAGTGCGCCAGCACCGCCGAACTCGAGCGGGATCGTTTGCTGGAAGAACGTCGCGCCGAGCAGCGACGGAGTGTTCGCGAGTGCGAACGACGAGTGCGCGGTACCCGGGCCGTTCTGCAGCACGAAGGACAGGTCCGGTGCTGTGAGCAGCGTGCAACCGGGCTGGCCTTCGGCGAGCAGTGACGAGAGCGGGATCGCGACCTGTGTGAACCCGATCACGGCGAGGCACAGCGAGTTCGGCGCGATGCCGCTCGTCGTCGTGCGGAACGGCGCCCCGAGCCACGGCAGCGTGTCCGCGGTGATCACGAGCGGGCCGGCGGCGCTACTGCAACCCACACCGTACGGCACCGCCGTGGGCATCTGCAGCCCTTCCAGCGCGGCGAGCCCATACGCCATGGTGCTGTGCGCGACCTGGAAGGCGCCGCCGACCACCACGTTGCCGTCAGCTCGCTGCACGATCGCCCGCACAGTGACCGGCTCCGAGGTCCGGAAGCCGGAGAGGTAGCTGAAGGCGCTCCACGTCGAGCCGTTCCAGCGCGAGATGCCGCCATCGGCCTGGGCGGTCGGCTGGTAGAAGGCGCGGCTGGCGATCACGTCGCCGTTCGGCAGCGCGTGCACCGCGTGCACGATGCCCGCATTGCCGCTCGCGGCGCCCATCGAGGCCCACGTGCTGCCGTTCCAACGCGCGATGCGATCCACGGGCAGCAAGCTCGCCTGCGTGAACTCGCCGACCGCGACGAGGTCGCCGTTCGGCCGCGCCGCGAGGCCGTGCACCGGGGCGTTCATGGCAGTGCCGATCCCGGCCCACTGCGAACCGGTCCAGCGGGCCACGTAGTAGATCGAGAACATGGTGGTCATGGTCTGGGTGAACCGGCCGCCCGCGATCAGGGTCCCGTCGCTCTTGACGACGAGGGCCAGCACGTCGTTGTTCATGCCGAAGTCCATCCGCGACCACGACGAGCCGTTCCACCGTGCCACGTGGCTGCACAACACGGATGCACCGACTTCCTGGGTGAACGCACCGCCGGCAATCACGTCGCCGTTCGGCATCTTGCACAGCGCGTAGACCGGCTGGTTGAAGCCGTTGCCCATCGGCGACCACGTCGTACCGTTCCAGCGCGCGACGTGATTGACGGTGGTGCCGCCGGCCCCGACGAAGTTGCCGCCCGCGACGATGTCGCCGTTGTCGAGCGTCACCAGCGCATCGACGCTCGAGCCAACCATGCCCGTGCCGAGCGACGTGAACGCGCTGCCGTCCCAACGCGCGATGCCGTTCATCGGCACACCGGAGATCGTCGCGAACGTGCCGCCGATCACCATGTCGTTGCCGCTGCGGGTTGCCGCGCGCACTTCGCCGACGATGCCCGGGCCGCGCACGGGCACCCACTGCGAGCCGTCGTAGCGATGGCACGCGGGTTCCGTCGCACCCGCGTTGACGCCGTGCAGACTGCCTGCGTAGGCAGTGATGGCGAACAATGGGAGACTGCCGAGCGGGGTCCAGGTGCCGCTCGACGTCGTGTACCGCTGCATCGGCGTCGCCATGCTGGCAGTCCGCGCGACCACCGTGTAGTCAGCCAGCCCCGCGTTCTGCACGAACAGCGCGTAGCAGGGATTCGGCAGGCCACCACCAACCGAACTCCACGCGAAGGAAGGGGCGCCGTTCGTCCTGGCGATGTTGGCCATGGACACGCCACCGATGCTGGTGAACGAGCCGCCGACGATCAGGGTGTCCGACCCACCGACCGCGAGCGACGAGCGCACCGCCACGTCGGCGATCGCGCCCTGCACCATGATCGAAGTCGCCCAGGACGAACCGTTCCAGCGCTCGATCACTCCTTGCGTCGCCGACGCCACCCAACCAGCGACGATCAGCTCGCCTTCGAACGGCGTCATCGCCTCGGTCACGCGGAGCATGGGGGGCGCGGGCAGAGTGCTCCAGGTGACGCCGTTCCAGGTCTTCAGCAGCGGCGTCGTGACGCCGCCGACCGTCGTGGATCCGGCAACAACGAGATTGCCGTTCCACACCGTGAGTGAAGCGACCGGGACCGGAAAGCCGGTGCCGACCGACTGCCAGGCCGACCCGTCCCACCGCGCGAGGTAGTTCGGGCCACCGGTCGTTGTGAAGGTGCCGCCCGCGAACAGTTCGCCGTTCCAGCTGCGCAGCACCCTGACGCTGCCGTAGGGGCCGTTGCCAGGCCCGCCGCCGAGCGGCTGCCAGATGCTGCCGTCCCACGTCATCACGCGCTGCTCGCTGGGCACGTAGCCGAACAGCTGCGCACCGCCGAGCAGGGTGTCCCCGCCGACCACCAGGCGCTGCGGCAGCGGCCCAGCACCATCGGGGTCCCAGACTGTCAGGCAATACGCGTATCCCGACAGGTGAGGTTGGGGCGGGCCAGTGACGTCGAGCGCCGTCTGGGCAGCGAGCGGGCCGAGCACCGCGAGGGACAGACCGAGGGACAGGATGAGTTTCGATGACATAGGGACCTCGCCGCGGGAAACGTCGTCACGCTCGGGCCGTGACGCAGAACCTGGCGGCCAGCGGACGGAATCACCAGCTACAGCGTGCCGATCGTCGCAGCGAGCGCGTTGCTGCCGCGCACGGAGGTGAGCGCTCCCGTGACGCTGAACTCGAGCGGGATGGTCTGCTGGAAGAACGTCGCCCCGAGCAGCGACGGCGCGTTCGCCAGAGCGAACGCCGAGTGCGCGGTGCCCGGGCTGCTCTGCAGCACGAAGGTGATGTCCGGTGCTGTGAGCAGCGTGCAACCGGGTTGGCCTTCGGCGAGCAGCGACGCGAGCGGGATCGACACCTGCGTGAACCCGATCGCGCCGAGGCACAGCGAGTTCGCCGCGACACCCGTCGTCGTCGTGCGGAACGACGCCCCGAGCCACGGCAGCGTGTCGGCCGCGATCACGAGCGGCCCCGCAGCGCTGCTGCAGCCGCTGCCATACGACACCGCCGTGGCGGGACAGGTCGAGGACAGCACCGCCAAGTTGCCCGCGGCCAGACCACCGGCGACGTCGAAGGCGCCACCGACCAACAGGTCCCCGTTGGCCCGCAGCGCCATGGCGCGCACCGAGTCGGTGGTGCTGCTCGCCAGCTTGACGAGACCGCTGCCGATGCCGCTCCACATAGCACCGTTCCATCGGGAGATGCCCGCATCGGGCGGGGAGGACTGGTGCAGGCCACGATCGGCGATCACGTCGCCGTTCGGGAGCACGGCGAGGGCGCGCGGGAACACCGTGGTGCCGGGCACGGCGTTCATCGACAGCCAGGTCGTGCCGGTCCAGCGGGCGATGTGGTGGGCCACCACGCCGCCGGCGGTGGTGAACTCACCCGCAGCGACGATGTCACCGCCCGGCCGCACAGCGAGTGCATGCACGGCGCCACTGCAGCCGCTGCCGACGGGCTGCCAAACCGTGCCGTCCCACTGCGCGATGTTGCTGCACGCGACGCCACCGGCGCTCGTGAACGTGCCGCCGGCGAACAGGGCCCCGTCACTGCGCACCGCGAACGCGCGGACCGCACCGTTCGTGCCCGTGCCGAGAGACGACCACGCCGTGCCGTTCCAACGCGCGACGTTGCCGACGTTCGCGCCGGAAGCCTGTGCGAACGTGCCGCCGACGACGAGGTCGCCGTTCGGCATCTTCGCCAACGCCAGAGCTGGCCCACTGAGCGCCAGATTGAACGGCCCGGAGCTGAGCGAGCTCCACGTGCTGCCGTTCCAGCGCGCGACGCCGAACGGACCCGAGCTGCCTGTGAGATGGAAGTCGCCCGCCGCGATCACGTCACCGTTGTCGAGCGTGAGCAGCGCATCGACGCTGTTGCCGGACAGGCCCACGCCGAGCGGCGACAAGGTCGAGCCAGTCAACCGCGCGACGAGGTTCATGCTGCCGCCGGGGACCGAATGCAGGGTGCCGCCGACGATCATGTCGTTGCCCGTCGTGGTCGCAGCCAGCACCTCCCCCACGATCCCCGCACCTTGCACCGGCACCCAATCCGTGCCGTCGTAGCGGCGCAGCACGTCGAGACCCGGCGCCGTCAGGCCGTGGTAGCTGCCGCCGTGGCGGAACAGTGTCCGCAGCGGCTCGCTGCCCATCGGGATGAACGTGCCGCTGCTGTTCAACTGCAGGACCGTCGGCGCGTTGAAGGTCGCGGCGACGACGGCGGTACCGGTCAGTGCAAAACTGCGCACGTGCAGGTCGAGGCACTGGCTCGAGAGACCGTTGCCGACCTGGCTGAAGGCGAACGCTGCCCCGCCGGACGTGGACGCGATCCGCGCCGCGGTCGTGCCATGGATGCTGAGGAAGTTGCCAGCGGCGTAGAGCAGGTCTGTGCCGCCGACTGCCAGCGAGGTCCGCACGGCCAGGCACTCGATCCCGTCCTGCGCGACGATCGGCGACAACCAGCTCGTGCCGTTCCAGCGGTCGAGCGTGCCGGAGGCGAACGCGGGCCCGAAGCCGGCGATGCACAACAAGCCTTGGTACGACACCATCGCTCGAGGGCTGCTGAGCTGCGGCGGCACCGGCAGCGTCGTCCAGGCGACGCCGTTCCAGGTGTGGACCGCCGTCGGGCTCGACGTCGCGGCGACCAACAGGCCGTTCCAGGTGCCGAGCACACGCACACTGGTCGGCAGCCCGGCTCCCAGTGGCTGCCACGCCGTCCCGTTCCACGTGGCGAGGAAGTTCGCACCGCCGCCCGTGAACGAGCCGCCGGCGATGAGCTGCCCGTTCCACTCGGTCAGCGCCAACACCAGTCCCGCCGTCCCAGGACCATTGCCGAGCGCTTGCCACTCCGTGCCGTCCCACGTCATCACGCGCTGCCCGGCGGCTGCGCTGCCGGCGACCAAGTCCGAGCCACCGACGACCAACCGCACCGGCAGCGGCCCCGCACCGTCGGGGTCCCAAGAGGTGGCACACTCACCCGACCCGGCGAGTGCTGGTCGCGGGGTGCCCGACCCCCACTGCATCGAACACTGGCTGCGGGCGCAGTCGCCGACGACGAAGGGGATCAGGAACAGCAAGAGCGGGAGCGCGTGGCGGAGCATGGTCGTACCTCGCCCGGAAGGAACGGCACTCACTCCGCGCCGTGACGCTCGAAGTCAGAATGTACCGATGACGAGCGACAGCGCGTTGCTGCCGCGCACCGCGACGAGTGCGCCTGAGAGATCGAACTCGAGCGGGATGGTCTGCTGGAAGAACGTCCCGCCGAGCAGCGACGACGTGTTCGCCAGCGCGAACGATGAGTGCGCGGTGCCCGGGCCGCTCTGCAGCACGAAGGACAGGTCCGGTGCTGTGAGCAGCGTGCAACCGGGCTGGCCTTCGGCGAGCAGCGACGCGAGCGGGATCGCGACCTGCGTGAAACCGATCACGCCAAGGCACAGCGAGTTCGGCGCGACACCCGTCGTCGTCGTGCGGAACGCGGCGCCGAGCCACGGCAGCGTGTCGGCGCTGATTGTGATCGGGCCCACGGCGCTGCTGCAGCCAGCCCCGTACGTCTGCTCGGTGGCGGGGCAGGTGGACGACAGCACCGCGAGGCTCTTGCTCATCTGGCCACCGGCGACGCTGAACGTGCCGCCGACGATCAAGGCTCCGTCGGCCCGCTGGGCCATCGCGCGGACCGCGACCGGGTTGTTCACGAAGGACTCCTCGATCCCGCTGCCGATGCCGCTCCACTGTGTGCCGTTCCAGCGCGCGATGCCGTCGTCGGGGTTCGTCACGGGTTGGTGGAAGCCGCGACCCGCGACGACGTCGCCATTCGGCAGCACGAACACCGCGCGGGCCGGGGTCGGATCCGCACCGACCGCCCCCATCGACGCCCAGGCGACCCCGTTCCAGCGTGCACAGCGCGCGGCCGGCAGGCCACCGGCGCTCGTGAACGCGCCGACCGCGACGACGTCGTCGTTGGGCCGTAGCGCGAGGGCGAGCACATCGGCGTTGGTGCCGGCGCCGACGTTCAGCCACGCCGTGCCGTTCCACTGCGCGACCCGGCTGGCGGCGACGCCACCCGCGGTCGTGAACGCGCCGCCGGCGAACAACGTCCCGTCGCTGCGTATGACGAGGGTGTTCACGACACCGTTCATGCCGCTGCCGATCGGCGACCACGCCGTGCCGTTCCAGCGGGCGATGTGGCTGCATGCGACGCCACCAGCGGTCGCGAAGTTGCCGCCTGCGACCAGATCGCCGTTCGGCAGCCTGCACAGAGCGAGCACGGGGCCGTTGATGCCGATGCCGAAACCGGACCATGCCGAGCCGTTCCAGCGCGCGATGCACGGCGAGCCAAAGCCAGCGCCGAGGAACTGGCCGCCGGCGACGATGTCGCCGTTCGGTAGGGCCAGGAGTGCGTCGACGCTGCCGCCGACCAGGCCCTGCGCGAGCGGCGCGAACGTCGCGCCGTCCCAACGGGCGATGCCGTTCATCGTCGTCCCCGAGATCGTCGCGAACGTGCCACCGAGGATCATGTCGGCGCCGCTGCGACAGAGGGCACGGACCTCGCCGAGCAGCCCCGGGCCACGCACCGGCAGCCACTGCGTGCCGTCGTAGCGCAGGCAGGCGTCGTTGCCGGAGGCCGAGGCCGTGCCGTGGTAGGCGCTGCCGTAGAACGCCAGCGAGTTCAGCGTCGCGTTGCCCATCGCGACGAACGCGCCGCTGGACAGCTGCAGCACGGGCGTCGTCACGCTGTTCACCACGGCGACGATCGACGTGTTGGCCAGACCCGCCGCCCGCACGTGCAACTCGGTGCACTCCGCCGGCAGGCCGCCCCCGACGCCGCTCCACGCGAACGCGGTCCCGCCCGTAGTCGCGGCGATGCGCGTGGCGGTGGTGCCACCGATGCTCGTGAATCGCCCGGCGGCATAGAGCGTGTCCGAACCGCCGAACGCCGACGTCGGCCGCACGGCGAGGCAGTTGATCGTCTGCTGCGCGAAGATCGACGGCAGCCACGCCGAACCGTTCCAGCGCTCGAGCACGCCCTGCGTCGGCGTGTTCTCGACGCCCGCGACACACAGCAGTCCCTGGTAAGAGATGGCCGCCTGCGGGAACATCAGGTTGGGCGGCAGCGGCAGGGACGTCCAGGTGACGCCATTCCACGTCTGGATGACGGGCGTGCCACTGGTCTGGCTGATGGCGACGAGGTTGCCGTTCCACACGGTCAGCTGCTGCACCGTGATAGGGAAGCCAGCGCCGAGACCTTGCCAGGCAGCGCCCGTCCACAGAGCCACGTGGTCCATGCCGCCGCCGGTGAAGCTGCCGCCGGCGACGAGCAGGCCGTTCCAGACGGTGAGCGCAACGACGCCAGCGGTGCCAATGGGGTTGGTGCCCGGTCCGGGACCGAGCTCGGCCCACGCACTGCCGTCCCACGTCATCACGAGTTGGTCGATCGGCTGTGATCCGCCTCGCAGGATCGAGCCGCCGACGACCAGGCGTGGAACGGCCGGTCCGGTGCCATCCGGATCCCACTGCGTCGAGCAGGTACCGAAACCGGAGAGCTGGGGTTGTGGTCCACCCGACGACCACACGGTCGAGCACTGGGCGGCGAGCGGCAGGGCAAGCCACGCAAGCGCGGCGGTGAACAGGACGATGTGCGACGGCATTGAGGTTCCTCGCTCCCGGAAACGACACGCGAGCGCGCGTGTGACGAGGAACTTCCAAGGCGACGACGCAGCGGGCTGCGTCAATCTCGGGGTTGATGGGTCCCGCGTTGCGGCGTCCTGGCAATCGCTGAGCCGGGTCGCCTCGCGGGCGAGCCGGGCTCAGAAGGTGCCGACCGTCGCAGCGAGGGCGTTCGATCCGCGCACCGCGGCGAGTGCGCCCGAGCCGGCCGGCACCGGGGTGCCGAACGCGAACAGCGGGATGTCACTGCCCGGGTTCATCAGCGTGAACGTGAGCTGCTCGCTGACGGTGAATCCGAGGCCGCGGCGTTCGGCGTCGTGTCAGCACCCCCTGGCACATGCCGACGCGGCGCGGCGATCACTGGTGATCGAAGAAGGCGACCGGGCAGTAGTTGTTCGACTTCGTGCCCGCGGTCGCCGTCGTCGGTGCGCCGCCGAAGGCGACGATCGCGGTGCGCGGCAGCGCGCCGGTGAGCACCTGGAACCCGTTGGAGACGATGAGTCCACCCGGCGCGAAGAACTCGAGGAACAGCCCTTGCCCGGAGATGACGAAGTCCGAGAACACCGGGTTGTTGGGGATCGCGAAGCTCCAGGTAGTCGTCCCGCTGCTGGTCGTTGCGCCGCCCACGGTCGCCAAACCGACCGGGCTGAGCTGGCCGGTGCACGCGGGACTGATGCCGCCGAAGACCGAGGTGAGGCTGTACGGCGCAACCAGGCCGGTGCCGAGGTTCAGAGCGAGCACGCCGGGGCTGTTGCCGGGGGCCGCCGTGAGGCTGGCCGTGAAGGTCTGGCCCGGGCGCACCGGGTCGAACGACAACGTCGCCGGACCACCGCCGGTGTGCGGGCAGCCGGCCGGGCCGGCGGTGGTCGGTGAGTAGAAGTCGGCGCGATCGAGTCGGTAGTTGAAGCTGCTGCCACCGCCGCTGGTGCCATAGATGCGGTACTCCACAACCAGGTTCCGGTTGCTTGGCACATAGCTGAAGGGAGTGGTCAGTGGGATCCAGAGCCTGCCATTGGGCAGCGGACTGGCGGCGTCGCGGAGGTTCGGTAGCACGAAGACAGCTGGCCCGAACACGGTCACTGGCGGGCCGACGTAGTTGTTGTCGAAGTCCACCACCATCGAGGTTGGTGTGTTCGTCGACCACCCCATGCGGATCTCGAGCTGCAGCGTTCGTCCGGTATCGATGTTGGTCAGCGCAGCATCCTGGCGGAAGCCGATCCTGGTGATCGAATGGCCGCTGGGAATCTGCAGGTCCTGCCGGTCGTAGAGCACCTGGACCCGCGAGGTGCCGAACGCGAGCGGCAGGTTGGGTGAGTTGAAGGGGCCATCCGCGACGGCAGCGTATTCGTCGGGGAAGATCGCGACGGACTGCGCGGGAGCAGTCACGGCCAGAGAGACAAGGGACGCGAGAAGTGCCAGAGGCAGGGTGTTCATGGTGGTTACCGGGTACGTGGTCAATGGCTGCACGCCAAGGTGCGTGCAGGTGTGGCAGTCGCTCGCTGGAACGACACCCAGACGCGACCGTGACGGTGAATCCGAGGCCGCGCAGAACCTGGGGTTCTTCGCTCGCCGCGGCAGCCGACTGCCGCCGCCGCTGCAGGCATCACCGCGCCCGGCGATACAGTGCGCGGCCGCATGTCCGATGACTCGCTCGACCTGACCGCCGGATTGCCCGCCGACTTGCTGGCCGCGGTGACCGAAGCGATGGCCCTCGCCGAGCCGGAGCGGGCGCGTGTGTTCGCGGCGATGCGCGAGGCGGTGGTGCCGCCGATGCTCGTGAATCGCCCGGCGGCGTAGAGCGTGTCCGAACCGCCGAACGCAGACGTCGGCCGCACGGAGAGGCAGTTGATCGTCTGCTGTGCGAAGATCGACGACAGCCACGCCGAACCGTTCCATCGCTCGAGCACGCCCTGGGTCGGCGTGTTCTCGATGCCCGCGACGCACAGCAGTCCCTGGTACGAGATGGCCGCCTGCGGGAACATCAGGTTGGGCGGCAGCGGCAGGGTGGTCCAGGTGACGCCATTCCACGTCTGGATGACGGGCGTGCCACCGGTCTGGCTGATGGCGACGAGGTTGCCGTTCCAGACGGTGAGCGCAACGACGCCAGCGGTGCCGACGGGGTTGGTGCCAGGTCCAAGGCCGAGCGCAGCCCACGCGTTGCTGTCCCATGTCATCACGAGTTGGTCGATCGGCTGCGATCCGGCCTTCAGGTAGCCGCCACCGACCACCAGACGTGACACGGCCGGCCCCGCGCCGTCCGGATCCCACTGCGTCGTGCAAGCAGCTGCACCAGAGAGCTTGGGCTGTGGTCCACCCGACGACCAGGTAGTCGTGCATTGGGCGGTGAGGGGCAGCGTGAGCCACGCGAGCGCGGCAGTGAGTAGAACGGAGTGCGACGACACGGAGGTGCCTCGCGCGCGGAAACGACATGCGAGCGCGCGGGTGACGAGGAACTCAGAACGTGCCTACCGTCGCGGTCAGCGCGTTCGAGCCGCGTACCGCTGTGAGCGCGCCCACGCCGTCGAACTCGAGCGGCACCGTCTGTTGGTGGAACTGCGCGCCGATCAGCGCCGGGTTGTAGGACAGAGCAAGTTGGGTCGCCGCGATGCCTGGCGCCAACACCACGCCAAGTCCCAGGCTCGCCCAAGCCGTTCCGTTCCAGCGGGCGAGGTTCGACACGGGGAGCGATCCCGCCGACTGGAACAGTCCGCCGGCGATGACGTCGTGATCGCCGAGTCTCAGCCGGGCATCGATACTGGTAAGGGTAGTCCCAGGCCGAGTGGGACGAGGCTCGCGCCGCTGGGCAACCGGACGGGAAATGGGGGATTTCTCATCACGTCCCTTGACCCGTGTGGTTTCCACGCTCGGGCGGCCGCTCCGTACACGAGGTGCGCTGGCGGCGTGCCCATGGCACTCCTGACACCCCGTCCCATGCACACTCACTCAATCGTTGTGGCGGCGCGCCACAGTCGCAGCGCGCTCTTCGCCTCCTTGCTCAGCGCCGTCGCGTCGCTCGACCGTTTGTCCGCCCAGGAGACCGATCAAACGCAGACTCCGAATGCGATCTATGCGGGCATCGCACTGTCCTATTCCGAGCAGATCGGCGCGGGGCACGGCAACGTGTTCTTGCCCAATTCGTCGGTGTTCTTGATCAAGCGCGATCCGTTCCGCTCGATCGCGCGCGGCCGCCAGCTGTTTCAACGCAAGTTCACGATGGCGCAAGGGCTTGGGCCACGCGCCGGCGACGGTTCGGGCCCGATCGCCACCAACGCCGCGCACGGCGCTGGGCTGGCGGACAGCTGTGCTGCCTGCCACGGCCGGCCGCACGGAGCAGCCGGCACCGGAGGGGACGTCTTCACCCGGCCCGACAGTCGCGATGCGCCGCACCTGTTCGGTCTTGGCCTCGTCGAGATGCTCGCCGACGAGATCACCACGGACCTGCGCGCGATTGCCACGCAAGCCAAGAACACGGCGGCACAGACCTGCCTGCCCGTGACACTGCCGCTGGTCGCCAAGGGCATCGCCTACGGTTCGATCACCGCGCTGCCGAACGGCAGCGTCGATACAACGAACGTGGAGGGTGTGAACCCGGACCTGCGCGTGCGGCCGTTCTTCGCCGAGGGCAAGACGATGTCGATCCGCGAATTCGTTGTCGGCGCCTTTGCGGCCGAGATGGGCTTGCAGGCCGTCGACCCGCTGCTGCTGGCGGCTGCGAACGGCGCCAGCGTGACGACTCCCGCCGGCATGCAGCTGGATGGGGCCAAGGACTCGATCGAGAAGCCGCCGGTGAACACGGTGTGGCAGGATCGCGATCACGACGGGGTCGCCAACGAGGTGCCGACGAGCATCGTCGACCACATGGAGTTCTATCTGCTCAACTACTTCAAGCCGGGGCACGGCGAGCAAACTGCGACAACGGCACTCGGCCGCGAGCGGATGCAGAGCCTTGGCTGCACCCAATGCCACGTGCAGGAGCTCACGATCGAGCGCGACCGGCGCGTCGCCGACGTCGAGACCGTGTTCGATGCCACGCAGCTTGGCTTCAATCGCCTGACCGCGACCGCGACGCCGCTGTTCTCGCTGGCGCCGCTCGGCCCGTCGTTGCCGCCGCGCAAGTTGCCGCTCCACGGTTCGGTCGTCGTGCATGACATCTTCGCCGACTTCAAACGGCACGATCTCGGCCCGGCATTTCACGAACGCAACTTCGACGGCACGATGACGACGCGGTTCATGACCGAGCCGCTGTGGGGTGTCGGCACGACGGCGCCGTACGGGCATGACGGCCGCAGCATCAATTTGCGCGAAGTGATCCTGCGCCACGGTGGCGAAGCGCTGGCGTCGCGCACCGCGTTTTCGCAGGCCAGTGCCACCGAACAAGCCGCAGTGATCGCGTTCCTCGAATCGCTCGTGCTGTTCCCGCCGCCGGACACGGCGTCTAACCTCGATCCCGCCAGTCCCGGACTACCGGGCTTCCCGCAGGTTGGGCACGGCAGCATCAAGCTGTCGGTGTTGTTCAATCAGCCGACCATCCCCGAGTGATGACAACCGGTCATCGCCGCGCGCGATGGACGGCCCCAACTGGTTCGGGTTCGGCGCCGGCATGGTGACGCTGTTGCCCCGGACCTGGGCACGATGCGGTTCGCAGAGATGCCGTGGAGTCTGGCTCACCCCGGAGGTCGCGGAGGTCGCGGGGGGGGGGCCGACGTCGCCCGCCCGGATGCTGCCGAGGCGCAGTGAGGGGACCGGCCGCGCAGGACCTGCGAGATTCCGCGTCACGCCGTCGCCGTGCCGTCGTTTCCGCGCGAACGCGAGGCCCTCCCTCGCACCCGACTGGCACGAACCCATGCTCATGAACGCCTCCTCGATCCGTCTGGCACTCGCTGCCTCTCCCTCCCTCGCGTCGCCCTTCATCGCGATACTCTGGTCTTGCCTCACGCTGTTGGCATGCGCACGTGCTCAATCGCCGCTGACGACGACGTTTGTCGGCGGCCCCAATTCTGCCGGGACCATCTACTTCGACCTCACGGTCGGTGGCTCCGGAGTCGTCGTGACCGGGCTCGAACTCCACCTGATCGGCACCGGCACGATCGATGTCTTCACATGCCCCAATACGCGGGTCGGCAATCAGCTGACGCCAGCTGCATGGACACTCGTGGCAACGGGTTCCGTGACAGGAGCCGTCGTTGGTGGCCCACACGTCGTCGCGATCCCTTCGTTCAGTCTGCCTCCGGGATCCCGAGGCATCGCACTGAGGGCGTCCCCCAGCCCCAGCCTTCGCCACGTCTACACCCTCGGCAATGGCTCGAACCAAAACTACGCAACCGCCGAGCTGTCACTTGCCGCAGGTGAAATTGCCACCGGCTCGTTTTCGGGCAGCCTGCTGTCTCCTCGGGTCGTCAACGCCCGCATTACCTACGTCGCCGGCGCTGCCGCCGCGGCCACACCGATCGGGTTCGGCTGTGGCCAACGCGTCGCGTCGGTGTATCAGGCCTTCCCAACGGCATCGACGTTCGATCTGTCGTTCCAGTCGATGAGCTATGTGCCGAATGGGCCCGGTTACACGGTCGTGCCGGGACTGGCCGCGTTCGTCGCGCCGACTGCCGCGGCGATCAATGTGGCCGTCGCCGACGACACTGCGCAGCTGGTGCCGTTCTCAGGGACGTTCCCGTACCTGGGTTTTGGCGTCAGCTCGTTCGGCGTCTACTCGAACGGTTACGTCGCTACCGGCATGGGCAACAGCACTTCGCATATCTTTCCGGTGGCGACGATGCTCGGGGCTTCGCTGACGGCGTGGGGGTGCTTTCACGACTTCGTGCCGACCGGAGGTGCGAACGGCAACGTCAAGTTCCAGCAGATCGGCTCGGTCGTCTACGTGACCTGGGCCGCGGTGCGCAGCTTCAGTGGCACAGGTGTCAGCACCTGGCAACTGCAGTTCAACCTGGCGAACGGCGTCGTCACGTGCGTCTGGCAGTCGATGAGCCTCACCGGCAACGGCCCCTACCTGGTGTTCTACTCGCCCGGTGGCGCCATGAGTCTCGACCCAGGCAGCACCGACTTGTCGGTGGCGATTCCGTCGAACATCGTGCTCGGACCCGACGTCTCCCCGTTGTCGCTTTCCGCCAACTCGCGGCCGATCCTCGGCACGAACTGGATCCTGCAGGTCTCCAACATCCCGACCTCGGGCACGATCGGCGTCAAGATCTTCGGCTTCTCCGACCCGAACCTGGTGGACCTGGGATTCGTGGGGGCCCCGGGTTGCTCCTCGCGTGCGACACCCGACATCGTGTCGCTTTGGGTGGTGAACCAGGTTGCGACGCATTTGTACGGGATTGTCATTCCCTCGACGCTTTCGCTCACCAATCAGCACCTGTACACGCAAGCAGCGGTGCTCGTGCCCGGGATCAACACGTTCCTGGGTGGCGTCATCACCTCGAATGCCCAGGATGGCCGGTTGGGCAACTTCTGACCCTGGCGCGCAGCCGTGCGTCAGCAGCCCGGACCGGAGACCCCGCCGGCATCGCGCCGCCAGCCCTCGCTGCGGGGACCGACACTCGCCGCCGGCGAGACGAAAGTCCCGCGCGGGGGTTTACTCTGCGTCTCCCATGCCCGAGGACCCGCTCGATCTCACGCCCGGGTTGCCCGCCAACCTGCTGGCCGCGGCGACCGAAGCGATGGCCCTCGCCGAACCGGAGCGACATCGAGCGTTCGCGGCGCTGTGCACAGCACACGCCCAGCATGCGCCGCAGCTGCAGCGCATGTTCGCCGAACTTGGCGCCGTCGAACGACTGCTCGCGGATGGCTACGGCAAGCGCGAGCAACCACCGACCCAGCTGGGCCAGTACCGCGTGATCAAGAAGCTCGGCAGCGGCGCGTTCGGCGAAGTGTTCCTGTGCGAACAGATCGCGCCCGTGCGCCGCAGCGTGGCGGTCAAGGCGCTGCGCGCCGGCGTCGGCGATCGCACGACGCTGCTGCGCTTCGAGGCGGAGCGGCAGTTGATCGCGACGCTGCAGCATCCGGCGATCGCCCAGGTGTTCGACGCCGGCACGCTCGCCGATGGCCGGCCGTTCTTCGTGATGGACGCCATCTTTGGCACGCCCATCGACCGCTGGTGCGACCGGCACGCCGCCAGCGTGGAGGCGCGCATCGACCTGTTCTGCGAACTGGGCCGCGGTGTGCAGCACGCGCACGACCGCGGCATCGTGCACCGCGACCTGAAGCCGGCGAACGTGCTGGTGGTCGAGGTCGACGGCCACCCGCGGCCAAAGATCATCGACTTCGGCATCGCCAAAGTGCTCCCACACAGCGGCGTGGCCCGCTCGTTCGACACCGAGGCCGGCCGCGTCGTCGGCACCCCTGGCTACATGAGCCCGGAGCAGCAGCAGGGCGCCTCCGACGACGTCGACGCGCGCGCCGACGTGTTCTGCCTCGGCGTGATGCTCTACGAGCTGTTGTGCGGGCAGCTGCCGTGGAGCGTCGGGTCCGAGGCTGTGGACAGCGATCCGCAGCGGCCAAGCACGCGCGTGTCGACCAGCGCGGCTGTGGCAGCGACGATCGCGCGGGATCGCGCGACGCAACCGCGGCGCCTCGCGAGCCAGTTGCGTGGCGACCTCGACTGGATCGTGCTGAAGTGCCTGCAGCGCGACCGGGACCAGCGCTACGCGTCTGTCCAAGAACTGATCGACGACCTGCAACGTCATCGCCGCGCCGAGCCCGTGCACGCGCAACCACCGTCGACGGCGTACCGGCTGAAGAAGCTCGTGCGGCGCCATCGCGCGGCATTCGTGGCGCTCGCGAGCGGCGTGCTCGTCGCGCTCGGCGGCACCGCGCTCTACGTGTCGCATCGCCGCACGGCCGACGCGGAGATCGCCGCCGCGCAGTCACGGGCCGAGACCAGCTTCGCCACCGCCACCGAAGCGGTCGGGCGCCTGCTCGACCGGGCGAACGACCCGAGCGTGCGCGAGGCACCGGAAGGCGACGCGACCCGCAATGCGATGCTGCAGGATGCGCTGGCGTTCTACGACCGCTTCCTGCTCGAGCGCCCGAGCGATCCGGCGCTGCTGGCGAAGCGCGGTCAGGCGCTGGTGCGCCTGGCTCGCGTGCAGGCGCTGCTCGGCGACGCCCGGAGTGCGAGCGCGTCCGCGCAACAAGCGGTCCACGAGGCCGACTCGTTGTGGACGCGGGACCCGGCGAATCTCGAACTGCGAGGCCTGCTGGGCGAAGCCTTGGGCGAGGACGGTACGGCGCGCTTGCTGCTGGGCGATCGCGCCGGTGGCGACACGGCCTGGACCGCCGCGGTCGGCCACCTCGCCGAGTGCGCAGCCGCGGAACCCCTGCGCTTCGGGCTCCGCCACGCGATCGCGTTGCGCTCGGCGGCGGCCGCGAACCAGCAGCAGCGCAACGAACAGCTGCTGCGGGACAGCCTGCGGGTGCTCGAGGGGATGGAGTCGGTCGCGCCCGATGCCCAGATCGCGCACCAGTACGTGCTCTCGGCATGCGACCTCGGCCAGACGCTGTATCTCGCCATGCGACTGGCCGACAGCGAAGCCGTGCTGCAGCAGGCGGCCGCGCGCCTGCCACTCGTCACCACGGAACGACTCCACCTGACGTGCCGCGTCAGCTCACTGCGTGCGGGTGTGGCGTTCCAGAGTGGGGAACGGCGTAGCACGCTCGAGCACTTCCAATCGGCGCTCACCGCGGCTGCGGAGTGGCAGCAGGCCCAGCCCAATCGCCTGTTGCCGCGCCTGCTCCACCTGCGGGCGCTGCGTTCCCTCGGCTTCTCCCAGAACTATGCCGGCGACTTCGACGCATCGGTCGCGTCCTACCGCCAGGCCATCACGCTGGGCGAAGACCTCGCGAGCCGGTTCCCCACCGTCGCCACCGCGCTCGAGCAGGCGTTCCTGCTGGAGGATTTCGCGGTGACCCTGTTGGACCGGTTCCACCTGGACGTGCTCGCCGAGGCGGCGAGGTGTGCCGAACGCGCGCTGGACCTCGCGCAGAGCTCGAATGGCGACGGCATGTCCGCGCACCGCTGGCGGTTCCTCGAGCTGCGGGCCACGATCGCCGATGCCCGGGTCGCCGGTGGCGGGGACTCGTACTGGCCCGACCTCGAAGCCGTTCTCGCCGTCGACCCGGGTCCGACCGAACCCAAGCAGGATCGCTTGGTCGGGGCCTACGCGAGCCTCGCGCGTTGGCACCTCGACCACGATCGCCGCGAAGCGGCTGTGCGGTGGCTGCAGCAGGCCTCGGCCACGATTGCGACCGATCCGAAGGAACATGCGAAACGCGCCGTCGAGGTGGGCTGGCTCGCAGCGCGCCTCGCCGCCGCGAGTTCGGACCACGCGGCGTGTGCTGCCGCTGCCGAACGAATACTCGCGGCGCGCTCGACGTGGTACGGCCGGCGTCGCGCCGCGGACTGCCTGCACCTGGCCTGGCGCTGTGCCAGCAAGGACCCCACCGCGGCGGCGGCCGCCATCAGCTACCGCGAGCGGGCCACGGACTGGTACGGACGCGTGCGCAAGTCGCTGGAGAAGGACGTCGCCGAGCATGCCGACGACCCCTGGTTCGTGCTGCCATGGGGCGTTGCGAGCGTGCGCCTGGCCGAACTGCACGCTGACGCCGGCGACCGGGAAGGGGCCCGCACCCTGCTGGCCGCGGCGCTGCCGCGACTGGAGGCCGTGCGCGCCATCACCCTGGCCGACCTGTGGGACGAATCGGCGTGGCGCTGTGGCCTCGCGCTGCAGGAGCGGCTGCAAACGACCGGACGCTGATGCGCCGCCGCGGCTGCACAGCGGCTATCCTGCCGCCGTGCAGTCCTTCGACCACGAGCAGTTCGCGGCCGCGCGCGCCGGCGACCAGGGCGCCGTCGAGCGCCTGATCGAGTGCTACCAGCCGCGGCTGCAGGCCTACATCCGGCTCCGCCTGTGCGACCGCGTGCGCGCCCGGGAAGCGACGATGGACGTGGTGCAGTCGGTCTGCCGCGAACTGCTCGCCGCCGCGCCAGCCTTCGAGTTCCGCGGCGAGGAGCGGTTTCGCGACTGGTTGTTCACCGCCGCATTGAACAAGATCCGCGACAAGCAGCGCTTCCACGGGCGCGACAAGCGCGACGTGGCCCGTGAGCAGGAAATCGACGATGTCGGCATGCAGCAGGCCGCCAGCTTACTGACGCCGAGCGTCGACGCGATCGGTCGCGAGACCGCCGAGGCGTTGGCGGCAGCGCTGGCGGAGTTGGACGAAGCACACCGCGAAGTGATCACCTTGGCGCGCATCGTGCAGTTGCCGTACGACGTGATCGCCGAGTCGATGGGGCGCAGCGAAGCTGCCGTGCGGCAGCTGCTGGTGCGCGCGTTGCTATCCTTGTCCGAGCAACTGAAGCGCCGCGGCATCGTGTTGCAGTGATCCGCGGCAAGGTCAGAGTGCGACGCGGGAACGCATGCACGGAGGACTTCGCCGCGGCTTCGTCACGTCACCACGTCGACGGTGCGATAGTCGCTGCGCCATTCCTGCGCCGTCACGTCGCAGCAGTGGCTGCAGAACTGCAACGCGACGCGCGCCCGCCACCCGGCGGCGGCGCTATCGCGCCGCCGCTTCGGTAGGCGCGCTCCGCGTTGTGTGCGTTGGTGCCGCGCCCGCGGCGGCATCTGGTGACGTATCACGGCGTGCTGGCGCCGGCGGCGGGGATCCGTCCGCAGGTGGTGCCGGCGGTGGTGGATGGTGGTGGCGAGTCGTGTCGGCACGGCCGCGGTGGTGAGAACGAGTCGACGCGGGGAACGGCGTCGCGCCCGGTGAAGGAGCTGAGGCGGAGCGCGTGCTGCTGCAGCGGCGAGTTCCGCATGCGCCCGGCGGTGGTACACGTGGGCGGAGCGGCGGTCGGCGGGTGTTCGTTGTCGAGGTGTTCGCCTGCCCGAACTGCGGGGGAACGCGTCGTCTGTTGGCGGCGATCCATGACCCGGACGCGTGCGCCTGGAGCGGAATCTCGGGCAGAACGCCCCGCGGCGGTGAGCTCAGGCTGGGGCGTTGACGCGGTGGCGGGAGCGCCGCCACCGCGGCGCAGAGCTGAACCTGGAGCCAGCCGCCAGACTTGGCATGGCCCGCACAGGCGCTGGTGCACGGCGTGCAACCGTCGCCACCGCCGCCTGATAGTCCGCGATCTCCGGCTGGAATGGATGCCACGACCGCAATGCTCGCCACCTTCACCATCACCAGCGAGTTCCACGCCGGCTGGGGCACCCTGAGCCTGATCAACGCCGGCCTCGCGCAGGGCAAGGGACGTTCTGGGCTCAACTGGTTCCTGCTGTCGCTGTTGATCGGCCCGATCGCAACCTTCCTGCTCGTTGCGATGTTCGACCGCCTTCCGCAGTCGTAACCCGCCCCAGTCGGACGTTGCCTCTTGCCCACTGGCGAACGCCCCGGAGCGGGCGCAGAAGTGGCCGACCACAATCGGGAACCTTGTGCGATCGCCTCGTAGCATCGGCCCTGCCATGCACTGCCCCACCCGCCTTGGATCTCTAGCCGCTCTCTGCTTCCACGCGACGTTGCTGTCGCAGCAGATCCACGTCGATGCCGCGGCACCACCGGGTGGCAACGGGCAGAGCTGGGCAACGGCCTACGCCACCCTGCAACAGGCGCTCACGAATGCGCCCAGCGGCGCATCCATCTGGATCGCGGCGGGCACCTACGCGGGTGGTTTCGTGGTGCCGAACGGCGTGCGCCTCTTGGGCGGGTTGTGGCCAGGCGCGACACGCGCCGACCAGTCGCGGCCGTTCGAACATGTGACGACGCTCGATGGCCAGAACACTGCGCGCGTGGTGTCGCTCGGCAACGGTGCCGAGCTCGATGGCTTCGTGATCAAGAACGGCAATGCGCCGGCCCCAGGCGGCGGCGGCGCGCTCGTCGATGGCACGAACCCGACGATCCGTCGCTGCGTGTTCACCGCCAACCGCCACAACGGCGGGCGCGGGGCGGCGCTGGCCGTGCGCAGCGGCGGCGATCCGTTCGTCGTCGACTGCATCTTTCACCACAACGCGAATACGGGCCACACCATCGACATCGAAGCTGGCGGCCGCGGCACCTACGACCACCTGACAGTCGTCGACAATCCGCACAATGGCCTGCATATGCAGAACGGCGCGGTCTGTGTGATCGCCAATTCGATCTTCGCGCGCAATCAGGGCCGCGGCATCTGCGACTTCTCGAACGGTGCCCCCAACCAACCTACCGTGCACAACTCGCTCTTCTGGCAGAACACCGTATCGCTGATGCATGTCACGGGCATGGAGCTGTTCACCATCGCCGCGGTCAACGCCCTGCCCTACGCCGCCGACAACATCGCCGCCGATCCGCTGTTCGTCGGCCCGACCGACTACCGCCTGCTGGCAGGCTCGCCAGCGATCGACCTCGGCAACGACCCGCCCGACGGCCGGCTCGAAGTCTTTGGCATGCCGCGTTCGCTCGACGGCGACCTGAACGGTTCGATGCAGACCGACATCGGCGCGCACGAATGCAGCCGCGTGGTGCTGACCGCGACGGGCAGCGCGGTACCTGGGGGTTCGTTGACCTTCCAGATGGCCGGTACGAGCAACCTGCTCGGTTTGCTCGCCCTGATGCAGCCGAGCGCGCCCGCGATCCTGCCACCGTTCGGTGCGCTGTATGGCACCGCCCCCGTCATCGTCGTGCTGGGGCTGCTGCCCGCGTCACTGGTGGTGCCGATTCCTGCCGGCCTCGACGCCGATCTCGTGATGCAGGGGTTCGTGTTGGGCCCGACCGGCAGCAGTCTCGGCAACCCGCTGGCGCTGGCGATCCATTAGCGGCTCGGCCAGCGCTCACGTGTGCGACCGAAGCGGTTCGTGCGTGAACGCACGCCAGCAGTCCGTCGGCAGTCGCTGTCGCTCCTCACCAGCCGGCGTCGGGAACGAGCCTGATGTTCTCCGCAATGGAATCCGATCCCGAGCGCACCGACTCGACCGAGGACAACACGCAGTTGCTCGTGGCGAAGGTGAGGAACGAGAGGATGACGACGACGACGATGAGTTCGATGAGCGTGAACCCGCCATCGCGACGGCGTGTGTCGGTAGGTGTTCGCATACGTGTCGCGTTGGACGGAGACGAGTACCGCACATTCCCGCGGTGCGAACAGCTCGCTACCGCACAGAAAAAGCACGACGGATCCCCCTTCGGCTACACGCAGGTCTTCCGGAACGGCGTGGTCGAAGCAGTGGAGTGCACGTGGCTGGAGCGCTCGCCGAACTTCCCCGAGTACATCGAGGGCTTCCTGCTGCAGTTCACCGAGAAGAGCCTGGCGACGATCGAGCAGCTTGGTTTGGGAATGCCCATCTACGCCGCGTTCACGTTCGTCGGCGTTCGGGGATTCAATCTGCACGTCGGCGAGAACATCCGACTCAATGTGAGGAGGTCGGTGCCGCTTCGCATGGACGTTCTCCTCCTGCCGGAGCAGCGATTCGAGTCACGCGATGTGAGCGCTGCCACGATCCTGCGCCCTGCGTTTAATGTCCTCGGGAACGCCTTCGGCCTCCCTGGTTCGCCGCACTACGACGCCGACGGCGAGAGGATTGAGCGTTGATGGTCAACGACGTCGCCATTCTGTTGAAGGCACTGCACGCCGCCGCTTTCACATTCCGAGTAGCGGTGTTCGATGGGCACGACCCCGAGATGGGTCCCGTACTCGAGGCCCACGCCTTCGATGTGCCAGAGGACCTTTCTGTTGCCGTGTCGTTCGACCTGACGAAGCTCGTCCGCCGCGCCGGCCTGAGTCGCGTTGCCCTGGCCGGCGTCTTCGACGAAGTCGAGTCCCCTGGTCGATCCTCCTCCGTTCCACGCACAGCCGCTTGGTACGAACCCACCGGGCGCACGTGATGCCGACCTGCTAGACGATCGAGACTCTGCTCGCCGCGGGCTTCTTCACCCTGCCGCTACGCCAACTCCACCAGATGGTCGGCGAGACTGCGGCCGAGCTCCGGGTCGTGCGTCACCATCGCCAGCGTGAACCCGCGCTGACGCAAGTCGGCGATGACGGCGACGACACTGGCGGTGCTGGCCGGATCGAGGGCTGAGGTCGGCTCGTCGAGCAGCAACACTTCGGGCTCGGTCGCCAGCGCGCGGGCAATCGCGACGCGCTGCGCTTCGCCGCCAGACAACCGCGCGGGAAAGCGATCGACGGCCTTGGCCATGCCGACCAGCTCCAGCATCGCCACCGCCTTGGCTGCCGCCACCAGCGGCTCGACCTTCTGCACGACCCGCAGCGCCAACGTCACGTTGTCGAGCACGTTCAGGTGCGGGAACAACTGGTAGCCCTGGAACACCATGCCCGTGCGGCGCCGCAGTGCCGTGGCGCGACGTTGCCATTCTCCATGCGGCAACCCAGCGGGAATGTCGATCGGCGCCAAGCTGACGCTGCCTTGGTCGTGCCGTTCGAGTTGGTTGCACAGGCGCAGCAGGGTGCTCTTGCCACTGCCGCTCTTGCCCATGATGACGGTGGTCTTGCCGGGCACCAGATCGAGGTCGAAGCCCGCGAACAGGACTCGCCCGCCATAGCTCTTGCTGACGCCGCGCAACTGGATCATGCGATGTCCCGATCGAGCCGAAGCTCAAAGCGCCGCGCCACGAACGCCAGCGGCAGACTCATCATCAGGTAGAGCCCCGAGGTGACGAGGCCGAGCAGGATGAAGCGGCCCGAGGCATTCGCCAGCATTTGGTACTGCTTCGTCAACTCGACCACCGTGATCACCATCACGATCGAAGAGTCCTTGAACAGCGCGATGAAGTCGTTGGTCGACGGCGCCAGCGACAGGCGCAACGCTTGCGGAATGACCACGTGCCGCAGCGTCTGCGCCCCGGTGCAACCGAGTGCGAGGGCCGCTTCACGCTGGCCGCGCGGGATCGCCGACAGCGCGCTGCGATAGATCTCCGCCTCGTAGGCCGCGTAGTTGAGGGCGAGACCGAGAATGCCCGCCGTCATCGCATCCAGGCGCAGGCCTTCGATCTGGCCGAGGCCGTAGTAGAGCAGCAGCATCTGCACGAGGATCGGCGTGCCGCGCAGCAGTTCGACGTAGACCAGCGCGCACCAGCGCAGGGGCTTCGGCCCGTGCAGGCGCACGAGCGCTACGGCGAGGCCAAGCACGATCGCGAGCGCGAACGACAGCACCGAGATACCCATCGTGCGCAGAGCACCCTCGCCGAGCATCGCCATCGCCATGCCCCAGTCGATGTCGTCGGTCTGCCGTTCTTCGTTGTCGTGAGCGAAGGCCAGCACGATCTCGGGATCGGCGAGCCGCGTCTCCGCCGGCACCCACATGTCCCATTTGCGATAGATGCGTTCGAGGGTGCCGTTTGCGAAGAGGGCGCCGATCGCCGTGTCGAGTGCCTGCTGCAGCTCGGGCTCACTGCGCCGCACAGCCAGGCAGTAGTAGAAGGCGCTGAACGGCTCGCCGACGTCGACCAGCTGCGGGAACATCGGGCGCAGTGCGCGCGCGATCGGCAGATCGGCCAGCGAGCCGGTGGTGCGGCCGTTGATCACGTC
>CANEYR010000018.1 GCA_947444055.1 Planctomycetota bacterium | reverse complement strand
CGAGCCTGGGCCAGTCGCCAGTTTGGGAAAGCAGCCAACGAGCACACGCAAAAGTGAGCGTACGACAACTCGGAAAGCTTCCGACCCGCGCTGTCGGCTCGCCGCGGTCCGTGCATGACACCCGGCAACGTGGTCGGCGGCGACGCTACGAACCGCGCATCGAGGCCAAGGCTGCTGACGACGATGGCGTTGGGTTTTGCTCGCCAAGCGGCACGACGCGACGAAGCTTTCGCCCTGCTCAGCAACGACGACGACGGCGCACACCTACGGCATTCACCTTCGATTAAGGATTCGGCGCGTCGGCAGCTAGGCTCACGCCTTCGATGCAGAGTTTTGTCGCGCAGCTCGCTGAACGTGTCCTCGCCGGTCAGGCCCCGATTGTCATCGGCTTGGATCCGCGACTCGACGCGTTGCCGAGCAGCATCGCCAACGGCGCTCCCCCAGCTGAGCGCCTAGTCGCGTTCTATCAGCAGGCCCTGCCAACAATCGCCAACCACGCGCCGTGTGTGAAGCCCAACATCGCTTTCTTTGAGTGCTTTGGCGCCGAGGGCTATCGCGCCTACGAAGAAGTCTGCGCACTCGCCAAGCAGAGCTGTCTCTTGGTGCTCGCCGACATCAAGCGGGGCGACATCGGTAGCACCGCGGAGGCCTATGCCGAAGGTCACTTCAAGACCGCCGACGCGGTGACGCTGCACCCGTACCTCGGGCTCGACTCCGTGCAGCCGTTCTTGCAGCATTGCCGCCCCGAACGCGGCGGCAAAGCGGTGTTCGTGTTGGTGCGCACGAGCAATCCTGGCGCCAAGGATTTCCAAGACCTGCAGGTGGGGGGCGAGCCGCTATGCGACGTGGTCGCGCGCGCCGTCACGCGGTGGGGACACGACCTGCCGCAAGCCCATGGTTACTCGCCGGTGGGGGCCGTGGTCGGGGCGACCTGGCCACAAGAATTGGCGCGCCTGCGCGCCCTGTTGCCGAACGCGTGGCTGCTGCTGCCCGGCGTCGGCGCGCAAGGTGGCAAGGTGCAGGATCTCGCCGCCGCTTTCGACCGTCGCGGGCTTGGGGCTCTGGTCAACCAAAGCCGTGGCGTCATGCAGTGCTTTCAACCTTCCGCTTCTGACTGGCTCTCTCGCATCGATCACGCTGCTGCCGCATTCGCCGCCGAATGCCGCGCGGTCGCGACGGCGCGTTCCACCGTGCAAGGCAATTCGTGACATCGACGCTCCGCCACATCTCGTTCCGCCGCCTTGGCACCTCCGAAGTCCATCAGCGCTACCTCGAAGACGATCGTGACCTGAGCGGCTTTCTCGGTATGCGCGCGCGCTCCGTGCAAGAACTGCTGCGCCGAGCGCCGACGGGAGCGGGGCGTCTGTTGTCGCGCGAAGCCTTGGTCAAGTCGTTGCGCACCTACGCCGAACGCCAACAAGCGCCGCCCGAAGTGTTCGCGAGTGCCGAGCAACTGCTCGACCCCACAGTGCACGCCGTCGTCACCGGCCAGCAGCCCGCCCTGATGGGTGGGCCGCTGTTCACGTTCCACAAAGTGGCGACGGCGATTCGGCTCTGTCGCGAGATCAATGCCGAACCGGAGGGCCCGCGCGTGGTGCCGGTGTTTTGGAATCACAGCGACGACCACGACCTCGACGAAGCGAACCGCCTGTTCCTCGTCAACCAACAGCAGGAAGTGCAACGCTTCCGCCTCGACCTCAATCGCACCAACGAGCCGCTGCGCGCCATCGGTGCGGGTCGCGAGATGGACAAGCTGCTGGCCGAGATCGATTCGCTGCTGCCGCAGAGCGAACACCGCGATTGGGTGATGTCGCTGTGCAAGCCGCGGCATCCGGATGAGACGATCGGCGACCAGATGGCGCGCATCCTGTTCGCCGCGTTCGGTCGTTTTGGCCTCTGCATCATCGAACCGCGCGATTTGCCGGCGGAAGCGTTCGAGCCGCTGAAGCGGTGGTGGACCAAGTCCAACGACGTGCGCGAGAAGGTCAAGCAGACGTGCGAAGACCTCGCCGACGTCGGTGTCGACGTCACGCTCGATCCATCGAGCACCATGATGTTCGAGCTCACGGGTGGCCATCGCGAGCCGCTCGGCGACGGTGAGGAGTGTGGTCGCGCGCAGGATCTCAGTCCCGGTGTGTTGCTGCGGCCGCTCTGGCAAGACGCCTGCTTGCCCACGATCGGCTTCATCTGTGGCCCCGGCGAACTCGCCTATCTGTGCGCAGTCGCGCCCCTGTATCGCCTGCTCGGCGTGCCGTTGCCGGTGTTTGTGCCACGCGCCTCGATGACTGTCGTCGAGCCATCGATGCAGCGCTTGCTGACGCGCTTCTCACTCGACATTCCCGATCTCGACCAGACGCCGGAGAAGCTCGCCGAGAAACTGCTGCAAGCGGATGATGGAGGAGACATCGAAGATGCGCTCGACGACCTGCAGGCGAAGGTTCGCCAGAGCCTCGATGCCATCACGCAGAAGCTTGGCGCCATTGACGCCTCGATGCTGAGTGCTCTCGACCGCGCGCGCTCGAAGGCGATCGAAGAGATCGAACGCCTGCAGCAGAAGGTGCGCAACGCCCGCCAGAACCGCGAAGGCACCGGCATCAAGCAACTGCGCCGCCTCTGCAGCACGCTGCGTCCGCGCAATCGCATCCAGGAGCGCGTGCTCGGACCGATCGCCTACCTCAATACCTACGGACCGCGCTTCGCCGACTTGCTGATCGAGGCCGCCGATCCGTTCCGCATCGAGCATGGCGTGCTGGAGTTGGGTTCGGCATGACCACCACCGCGACGTTGCCCGCGTGCGAAGTGCTGGCGCTCGGGCCGCACCCGGACGACATCGAGATCGCGGCGGCCGGCACCCTGCTCCTGCTGCGGCAAGTCGGCCAGAGGTTTGTATTGCTCGACTGCACACGCGGCGAAAAGGGCTCGCGGGGCACCGTCGCCGATCGGGACGTCGAAGCGGCAACCGCCGCACAGAAGCTCGGGGCGCTGGCGCGCCACAACCTCGGCTTCGCGGACACCGGCGTGCGCGTCGACGATGCCAGCACCAACGCGTTGGTCGCGGCGCTGCGCGCCGTTCGCCCCAACCTGCTGCTCGCTCCGCACGCGCACGACGTGCATCCAGACCACGTCGCTGTCGCCCAGTTGGCAGAACGCTCGGTCTTCCTCGCCGGCTTACGCAACTACGAGCCCCAACTCGGCGCCCCGCACCGGCCGCGCCTGTTTTTGCGGTATCCCGGCAACCAGCCAGTCGAACCGACTCTGGTCGTCGACATCACCTCGGTCGCGGCGGCCAAGGCGGAGGTCGTTCGCTGCTATCGCTCGCAGTTGAACCCACCCGACCGCAGTCATCTGGTGCTTGGTCTCGACGTGCTCGAACGCGCCGACGTGCGCGATCGTTTCCACGGTGCGCGCATCGGCGTCCCGGTTGCCGAACCGTTCTGGCATGACGGCCCGTTGCCGGTGCGCGACCTGAGAGCGCTGCTCGGCTGAGTTCGCACACGCCAAACCGCACGGCCAGCTAGCCACGTCCGTTCTGCTCCTTCCTGCGGAGTTTGCCCTCGCAAGCGGCTGCACCCCGCGCGACCATCCGTTCGGAGGCATTCATGCAACGCATCGCGGTCATCAATCAAAAGGGTGGTGTCGGCAAGACCACCACCACGGTCAACCTTGGCGCCGCTTTGGCCAGGAGAGGCTATCGCGTGCTGTTGCTCGATATGGACCCGCAGGCCAACCTGACGGTGCATGTCGACAAGCGTCCAGACCTTGAAAGCCACACGCTGACGAGCTTGTTGGTCGAAGACACGCCGCTGCAAGAGCTCGTGCAGCCCACGACCTTGCCAAATCTCGCGGTGGTGCCGAGTGACACGTCGCTAGCCGGGGTCGAACAGGTGCTCGCCAACCGCATCGGCCGCGAGACGATTCTGCGCGAGGCGCTCGAAGCGTTCCCTGGTGCGGCGACCTTCGACTTCGTGTTGTTCGATTGTCCGCCGTCCCTTGGCGTGCTCAGTGCCAACGCCCTCGTCGCCGCCGATCACGTCGTGATCCCGATGCAAGCCGAGTACTTGTCGCTGCAAGGCATGGCGAAACTGCTTGAGGTGATCCAGCTCGTGCAGAAGCGCCTGAACCCAGCTTTGAAGATCGCGTGCGTGCTGCCGTGCATGCTCGATGCTCGCACCAACCTGAGCACCGAAGTGTTGCGCGAGATCGAGACGCACTTCGGCTCGCTGTTGACCAAGACCCGCATTCGTAACAACGTGAAGTTGGCGGAGTCACCGAGCTTTGGTCGGACCATTTTCGAGCACGCCCCCGACAGCAACGGGGCCCGCGACTATGAAGCGTTCGCCAACGAGCTGCTGGCGATGATCGGGGCCGGGGCGCCTAAAGCTGCTGCCGTGCCAACGACCACACCGCCTGCACAGCGCCCGCACGAGCCGCCAGCCGCGGCTGCCGAAGCATCAGCCTGAAACGAAAGACATCGCGAGCGACTGTCGGAGATCGCTTCATGTCGTGGAACTCGTCGGCCGATAGCAGCCGCGCATGACGCGCGAGCCCAATCTCGACGACTTGACGACACTGCTCGGCCAGTGTCTCGGACGCATCGATGAACGCGCCTACCGTTTGCAGCAGAACGACGACGCGGACGACCTGGATGCTCCGGATGTGCTCGAGCAGGAGGCCGCAACGTTGCAGGAGCTGGTCAGCTCGCTGATCGAACGCAATGAAGCGCCGCAGCCGTGCGATCTCAACCGCATCGTGCACCGTGCCATCACGTCCTGCCTCGCCGAGCTCGGAACTCCGATCGTCGTGCGCCAACACTTGGCCGACAACTTGCCGCTCATCGCCTGCCAAGCTGGCCAGCTCGCGTTCGCGACGCAGCGGGCCTTGATGATCGCGGTCGGTCGCCTCGACGCCGGTGGTGAACTGTTAGTGACGACCCGAGCCGAAGAGGATTCGGTGCTGCTCGAGATCGAAAGCCGCGGGGGCCTTGGTGACCACCACCTGCAGGAACGCGCCGAGACGCTGTGTGACTTCGTCGCCTCGTTCGGCGGCAACTGCCGCATGGCTCGCGACGAACGGAACAACCTGCTCGTTGTGATTGAACTCCTGCAGGTGTCGGCGTTCGACGATCGCTGAGGCCTGCCAGCAGCGCTAGCATCCTGCCCTATGCGCATTGGCATCGTCTGCTATCCGACCGTTGGCGGGAGTGGTGTCGTCGCAACCGAGATGGCGCACGCGCTGGCGCAGCGCGGTCACGAAGTGCACTTGCTCAGCTACGACCGCCCCAGTCGGCTGCGGCGCGGTGTTCCTGGGCTGCGTTTCCACCAGGTCGCGGTTACGGCCTATCCGCTGTTTCGGTATCCGCCGTACGACTTGGCGTTGGCGACTCGCATGTTGGAGGTCCGCGAGGAAGCGAAGGTCGACCTGTTCCATGTTCACTACGCGATTCCACACGCAGTCAGTGCGTTCCTGGCGCGCAGCATGTGCGGTGGCTGCCTGAAGTTCATCACCACCTTGCACGGCACCGACATCACCGTCGTCGGCAGTGATCGCGCCTACATGCGACCGACTCGGTTCGCCTTGGAGCAATCCGATGCGGTCACCGCCGTGAGCAAATACCTCGCCGATGAAACCCACCTGGTGTTCGGCGTGCGCAAGCCAGTGGAGGTCGTGCCGAACTTCGTCGACATCGAACGATTCAAGCCGACCGGTCGCAAACCGTGGCGGCAGCGCCCAGACCAAGAACGCATTCTGGTCCACGCGTCGAACTTCCGGCCGGTCAAGCGGGTGGCCGATGTCGTGCGCGCCTTTGCCGCGATCCTGCGCGAGGTGCCGGCGCGACTGTTGCTGATCGGCGATGGTCCTGATCGCGAGCACGCGCTCGCTGTCGCCGCGGATCTTGGCTGCCAACACAAGGTTGAGCACTTTGGCATGCAGGACCAGCTCGAAGCGATCCTGGCGCAAGCGGACTTGTTCTTGTCGGCATCGGAGACCGAGAGCTTCGGACTGTCGATGCTTGAGGCGATGAGCTGTGGGGTGCCATGCGTCAGCACCGCCGTGGGTGGCGTCGCCGAGGTCCTTGGCGACACCGGCAAGTTGGTGCCCTTTGCTGACCCGGCAGCGATGGCGCGCGAAGCCCTGCTCATCCTGAACGATGACAGCAAACACGAACGGCTCTCGAACATGGCTCGCCAACGCGCCGTCGACCACTTCGCCACCGATCGCATCGTCGCCCAGTACGAGAAGATCTACGCGCGGGTGCTTGGCGAGCCGTGAAGGCGTCCGATGTCGTGTTCTGCGATCACAACGCGGGGGCGCCAGCGACCGACGAGGTGTTGGCCGCGTTCGTCGCCGCGGAGCGGGCCTGCCCCGGCAACCCAGCCAGCATTCACGGCAGTGGCAGGGCCGCTCGCGCCGTGCTCGAGCAAGCTCGCCAACGCATCGCGGATGCCTTCCATCTCGCCGCGGCCGACGTGCTGTTCACCAGTGGCGGCACTGAAGCTGCCAACCTGGCGGTCATGGGGCTTGGTGACGCTTCGCTGCCGGTTGCCCTCGCCGCGGTGGAGCATCCGGCGGTGTTCGAGTGCGCAAAGCAGCGTGGGGTTGTCGCGTGGCAGGTCGACGCGGAGGGTGTCGCCCTGGTTGTCGAACCCGAGCAACGAGTGGGGCTGCTCTGCTTGACGCATGCGCAGAGTGAACTCGGCACCCTGCAACCCGTCGCGGCCGCTGCCCAACTGGCAGAGCAGCTGCGGGTGCCGCTCTTCGTCGATGCAGCGCAGACGCTTGGTCGGGTGCCGCTGCACGAAGTGCTCGCCACGGGTGCCGTGGTCGCGCTGTCGCCGCACAAGGCGGGGGGACTGCGTGGTCATGGCGTGTTGCTTGGCCGCGACCTGCATCGGCAACTGCGTCCACTGTTGCGCGGCGGCAGCCAGGAGCTTGGTCTGCGACCAGGTACACAGAGTCCGGCGTTGGCAGCGGCGAATGCGTTGGCCATCGAGCAAGCACTGACGACGCAGTCGTGGCGCCGCACTCGCATGTTGGCAATCCGTGCAAACTTTCTCGCTGGCGTCGCCGGCTCCGCCGTCGCGCATCGGGTGCTGACGCCACTCGCCAACAGTGTGCCGAACACGGTGATGCTGCATTTCGCGCACGTCGATGGCCGCAACCTGGTGCCAGCTCTCGACCTGGCTGGCGTGCATGCATCGAGTGGCTCAGCGTGCTCGTCGGGCGCACCAACCCCGCCGCGCATCTTGCTTGCAATCGGTCTCGACGAAGCCGCTGCGCGTGCAAGCGTTCGCTTCAGTTTTGGTTGGTGCGATGACGCGGAACTGCTGCGCGAAGTCGGCCAGCGCGTCGGCTCCCTTGTGCTCTCCCGACAGAAAAAAAACTGAAGGTGTTTCTCGAGGTCATCGCGCGAGCTGCGAAGCTCTCCAAGTGGTTGCTGTTCGTGGGTGAGCGAGCAGCGCTTGCGAAGAAGTTGTTGAGCACGTGTGAAGAGTCGCGAGCAAAGTTGTGCGTGCGCTCTTGCATGCTTCGATGTGACTGGTAAGAACGCGAACGTCAGTCGTCGAGTTGGCGTCGAGGTCGCCTAACCGCAGATCCAACTCGTCTTGTTCGCCGCGTAAGCCAACCCTCTCGTTCTTGACGTCGTAGCAGCTTCGCCCAACCCTGCACCCAGCAACCCTGCTACCCAGGCTTTGGGCTCTCCCAGGGACACCCCAGTCCCCCCTCGGAAGATCGTCACCGTTGCCTTGCGCTACCGGTCTGTACCTGCCCACCCTTGACCCCGTACACCACTCCCTTGACCACCATGGTCGACGCCCAAGTTCCCGAACCTCTGCCACCAGCGGTCGTCCGCCCGGCGCAGATTGAACGGAACCCGCAGATTGAACGGAACCCGCAGATTGAACGAGACACACAGATTGAACGAGACACGCAGATTGAACGAGACACACTGCGCTCGCTGATCCAACAACTCGGCACTCGCGTGCGCCGCGAGCAGCTCGAAACCTGGTTCCGTTCCTTGGACGTCCGCCGCGTGGACGACCAGGAGATCGAACTCTCCGTCACCAGTCAGTTTGTTCGCGACTGGCTGCAGAAGAACTACCTGACAACGCTGCAGGATGCCGTGGCGGCGCTAGGTGCCCTGGCAGATGCATCCGGGAGTGAGTCTGGCGGCAGTCACTCTGGCGGTAGCACCTCTAGCTACGGCCTGAAGACCGGTGCACGCCGCCGCATTGTGCTGACCCATCGCGACGAGGATGGCTGGGACAGTCTGCGTTTTGCGCAGCCATCGACCGTCTCAGAGGAGGTCGAACGCCTCATGCGCGCGCAGGAGGCGAAGCAATCGCCGACGCCTTCCTCGGCGGTTCACTCACCGCTGGTTCTCTCACCTGCGGCGAACGGTGTCTCGCCAAGTGGTGTCTCGACGAACGGTTTCCCGACGAACGGTGTCTCGACGCCGCGACGAGCTGGCAACCCCCTCAACCCCAACTACACGTTCGATCGGTTCGTGGTGGGGCCGTGCAACCGCCTGGCGCATGCCTCCTCACTAGCGATCGGTGAGAACCCCGGCTGTGCCTACAACCCGTTGTTCCTGCATGGCAATGTGGGCCTCGGCAAGTCGCACTTGCTGCAAGCGATCTGCCACACGGTGCTGCGACGCGACCCGTCGGCTCGCGTCATCTACATGAGCTGCGAGGACTTCACGAACGCCTTCATCCAGGCGATCCAGTCACACCAACTCGATGCCTTCCGCGAGCAATACCGGACGGCCGACGTGCTAGTGATCGACGACGTGCAGTTCCTCGCCAACAAGGAAAAGACTCAGGACGAGTTCTTCCACACCTTCAATGCCCTGTACGACTTGCAGCGGCAGATCGTGCTGTCGTCGGATCGGCCGCCGATCGAGATCCCAACGATCGAAGAACGACTCGTCTCGCGCTTCAAGTGGGGCCTCGTTGCCGAAGTCGAAGCGCCGTGCTTTGACACGCGAGCCGCGATCGTGCGGCGCAAGGCTGCTGGGCGTGGTGTTGACCTGCCCGACGAGGTCGCGCGCTTCTTGGCCGAACGAGTCACCACCAACATCCGTGAACTCGAAGGTGCCGTCATCAAGGTCGTCGGCATCGCTGCGATCACCGACCAACCGATCACGCTCGGCCTCGCCGAAAGCTGTGTGCGTGGCATGCCTGTTCGGCATGCGCAGGTGTCGATCGACGACGTGATGATGCTGATCACGAGCGAATTCGCGATCACCGCTCGCGAGCTGACCGGCAAGGGCCGCACGCAGACCGTCAGTCTGCCGCGACAGATTGCGATGTTCTTGCTGCGGGAGCACACCGAGAGCTCGCTGGAAGACGTCGGCCGCGTCTTTGGCAACCGCGACCACACGACCGTGCTCTACGCAGTCAACAAGATCCGTGACCGCTCCCAGAAGGATCGCATGTTCAAGGAACTGCTGGACGGACTGAGCAACCGCATGCTGACGCGCTCGTTCCGCAACTGAGGCGAGAACGACACCCCTTGGTGCATGGTAATGTCGCGGCCGCTCGATCTTTTGACGCGTTGTCGCTCGCTCTGAAGCCAGGTAGCACCGACAGCCCCGACGCGCGTATCGAAGCCTGTGCAGAGGCGTGGGAGGGATGCTGCAGTGTTCGCGGAATCCCGTGCATGACTCTGCGCGCCGTCGCGATGTCGCCCGCCCACAACCAGACCGTCCGTGGAGATGTCGAGTTCTCGCGGCGTTTTCCCGAGGCTTTTCCAGGTTGTCTGGATCGCCCTGCAAGCCGCTATTCTGGTCGATCTGAGCCTCTTCGCTGGCTAACCTTCCCACACTCGTGACGGGACGGACGACGGCGAAGAGAGAAGATTTCTCTCTCTTACGCAGTCACCCGTCCAGCGTGTTCGCGATGCACTGCTGCATTGCCCTGCGCCTGTGAGTCACTCCATGCAACCGCGCCTTCTCCTCCTGCCTCGATGAAGATCCTCTGCGACCGCACGGCCCTGCAAGAAGCTGTCAACGTGGTGTCATCCGTGGTGCCTGCAAAGACCACGAAGCCGATCTTGCACAACTTTCTGGTGCGGGCTGATACCGACGGCATCACGTTGTTTGCGACCGACCTCGAGATGGCGGCGCGCGTCACGCTCGATTCGGTGAAGGTTTCGAAGAAGGGCAAGGTCCTGCTACCCGCTCGCGAGACGTTGGCCTTGCTGCGAGAACTGAGCGACCCAACCGTCACGTTGGAAAGCACCGACAACCGTTGCCGCATCGAAAGCGGTGGTGGTTCGTTCGTGCTGCTTGGCGAGGATCCTGAACAGTTCCCTGACGAAGTGCAGGTGAAGTCGGGCAAGCGAATCGAAATGCCCAGTGGGCGCATGCTGCGCATGATCCAGGAGACGGTGTTTGCTGCCGCTCGGGAAGAGACGCGCTACGCGATCAACGGCGTGTTGCTAGATGCTGCCGCCGGCTGTGTGCGCATGGTCGCCACCGATGGTCGGCGACTGGCGATCAGCTACGAAAACAGCGATTCCAAGACCGAGTTCAAGGTTGTGGTGCCGCTGCGAGCTCTCAACACCATCGCCAGGGCGCTGACCGAAGGCAGTAAGGAGCCGCTACAGATCGAGGTTGGGGACAAGCAGATCGTGTTCACGACCGGCAAGGCGCAGCTGGTCAGCCAACTGCTGGAGACTCGCTTCCCCGACTACGAAGGGGTCCTGCCAAAATCTGCCGACACGACCGTGGAAGTGCCACGCGCCGTGTTGGAAGGGGCGCTGCGACGCGCCTCGGTGCTGTGCTCTGCCGAACTGCGCATGGTGCGCTTCGAAGTTGGCGACCAAACGCTGCGCATGACCGCAGAAAGCTCGGCGCGTGGGCGCGCGGACGTCGTCATCGATGCGGTGGTGAAGGGCGCTGGCGGCAGCATCAACTTCAACCCGGACTACATCCTGGAAGCGTTGCGCGTCTGCCAACTGGACCAGATCCGACTCGACATGTCCGACGATTCGATGCCGGCCAAGTTCACCCTCGGCGAGTCGTTCACCTACGTGGTCATGCCGATCAGTGGGGCCTAGTGGCCGAACCCCAACGAGCTGGCGACTTCTTGCGCGACATTCTGCGGCAAGCTGGACAGAAGAAGTCGCGCAGTGCCTACCACGACGCCCTCGATCAGATTCTCAACGCCACTCTGCGGCCGCTCTGCCAAGTCATCAGCTGCCGAGCTGGCCGCCTCATTCTCGAAGTCGATTCCGCACCGCTGTTCGCCGAACTCTCAGGCTTTCGCCGCGAAGAGATCCGGCTCCGCATCAACCAACTCGTACCCAACCAACCCATCGCCCAGTTGACGTTCCGACTGGGAGGCACGGGACATGTCTGACCTGAAACCAAACGAAGCCCGCTACGACGCCAGTTCGATCAAAGTCCTCGAAGGACTCGAAGCCGTACGCCAGCGGCCGGCGATGTACATCGGCGACACGGGCATGAGAGGCCTGCACCACTTGGTGTGGGAAATGGTCGACAACTCAGTCGACGAAGCGCTCGCTGGGCGCGCCAGCCGCATCGACGTGCGTGTGCACACGGATGGTTCGGTGTCCGTTCGGGACGATGGTCGCGGCATTCCAGTCGACATGCACGAGAGTGGCACGCCAGCACTCGAGGTCATCCTGACCAAGCTGCACTCGGGCGGCAAGTTCGACAAGGGCAGCTACAAGGTCTCAGGCGGTCTGCACGGCGTCGGCATCAGCTGCGTTTGTGCGCTCGCCGAAGTGCTCGATGTCGAGGTCTATCGCGACGGCCGCATCTACCGGCAGACCTACGTGCGTGGCCAGAAGGCCAGCGAACTCGCCGTCATCGGCAAGGCCGAGCACACCGGCACCATGCTGCGGTTCAAAGCCGACTCACAGATCTTGGAGGTGACCGAGTTCTCGTACGAGGTGCTGCGCAAGCGGCTGCGCGAACTCGCCTACTTGATGGGCGCGGCCAAGTTGCACATCACGTTGTTCGATGAACGCATCGACAAGGGCGAAGAGTTCTTGTTCCCCGACGGCTTGGTCGAGTTCGTCAAGGATCTGACGATCGGCAAGTCGTCGCTGCACAAGGACGTCATCTACTTCCGCCGCGAGATCGCATCGGCCGAGGACCCCAACAAGGTCTACGAGGTCGAAATCGCGATGCAGTACAACGACGGCTACAACGAGAACACCTACTCGTTCGTCAACAACATCAACACGATCGAGGGCGGCACGCACTTGGTCGGGTTCCGCACCGCCTTGACGCGCGCGCTCAACAACTGGGCACGGCAAGAGAAGGTGCTGAAGGAGAAGGACACCGTTCCTTCCGGTGAGGACTTCCGCGAAGGCCTGGCCGCGGTGATCTCGGTCAAGGTTCCGGATCCTCAGTTCGAGAGCCAGACCAAGATCAAACTCGGCAACCGCGAAGTGCAGTCGGTGGTTGAGTCGGTGGTTGGCGATGGCATTCGCACGCACTTCGAAGAGAACCCCAGCGTCGCCAAGGCGATCTACGGCAAAGTGCTGGATGCGCTGCGCGCGCGCGAAGCGGCGCGCAAGGCCCGTGACCTCGTGCGGCGCAAGTCGGCTCTCGAAGGCGGCGGACTACCGGCGAAACTGGCCGATTGCCATAAGGGAACGCCGCGCGACGAAGCCGAGCTGTTCTTGGTCGAAGGTGACTCTGCAGGTGGCACCGCCAAGCAAGGCCGCATGAGCCATCAGGCGATCCTGCCGCTGCGCGGCAAGATCCTGAATGTCGAGAAGGCCGCGGTCGACAGCATCCTCGACCACGAAGAAATCCAGACGATCGTCAGCGCGATCGGCACCGGCTTCCTCACGGAGGAGTTTGAGCCGGAGAAGATGCGGTACGGCAAGATCATCGTGATGACAGACGCCGACGTCGACGGCTCGCACATTCGCACGCTGCTGCTCACGCTCTTCTATCGAAAGATGCCGGAGCTGGTGATGCGCGGCCACATCTACGTGGCGCAGCCGCCGCTCTACCGCATCAAGAAGGGCAAGACCGAGCGCTACGCGGTGACCGAAGAGGACAAGATCAACATCCTCGCCGAGCTTGGCCTTGGCAACACGAGCCTGACGCATGCGGGCAAGCAGTGGCGCGGTCGCGACCTTCGTCTGTTGATGGACCTGGTCGGCAAGCTGCGCGAGCTCGAACGGCGCTTGCCACAGGACACCGGCGTGCCATGGATCGGTTACTTGCAAGCGGCCACCGTTCCTGATCGGCAGTTGCCGGCGACTTGGCTGATCGTCGGAGGCAAAGGCAAGTTCCTCGACACCGAGGCGCAGCTCACCGCCGAACTCGAGCTGTTGCGGCAACAGAAAGGCCGCGATCTCCTGGTCTACGAAGGTCCAGAATCACCATGTCGACGCGATACGGCTGACGTCGAGGCCCACGCCCTGCTGCTCGGTGGTGATGTGCGCACGGCCATGCTGAAGATCGACGCCGTGGGTGCAGCGGTCGGCTGGCCACAGTTCGCGAAGGGGGTTTGGCAAATCGCGTCCTCGGAAGCGGGTGCGACCCAAGAGTGCGACAACCTCTTCCACGCCATCGAGCAGATCCAGAAGACCTGCGAGAAGGACCTCGACATCCAGCGCTACAAAGGCCTCGGCGAGATGAATCCCTCGCAGTTGTTCGAGTCGACGATGGATCCGGCGCGGCGAGCCCTGAGTCGGGTGGCTGTAAGCGATCTGGTCGAAGCCGATCGCATCTTCACGGTGTTGATGGGACCAGAGGTCGAGCCGCGGCGTGCGTTCATCGAGAAGCACGCGCTCGAGGCGACCAACATCGACATCTGACCGACCGATTTGCGGGGTGCGCGATGGATTGTCCGGTAGTCCGGCCACCTACGTCGTCCCGCGACCCAGCGAGGAACCGCGCCGATGCATCGCTTTCGCTACCTGATCGGTTCCCTGACGCTCGTGCTCGCGATCGTCGGTGCCGTGTGGATCGTGCGCATCCTGCGCCATCTCGACGAACGCCCGGGCATCCCGCTGCAGGTCGAGTTCGCCGAGGCGCGAGGTCTGCGAGCTGGTGCCAATGTTCGCTACCGCGGCGTCAACGTCGGCACCGTTCGTAATGTGACGATCTCGACGGACGGCAGGAAAGCGACGGCGCACTTGCTGCTCGATCCGCCTGGCGCTCTGCACGCCTGCGTCAACAGCGCCTTTTGGATCGTGACGCCGCGCTTTGGTGGACTCACCGAGGGTGCCACCGGCCTCGACACGTTGGTGCGCGATTCCTACATCACGTTCTACACGCCGAGTGATCGTGGCTCGCCACTGACGGCGGGCAGTTTGCTGGCGGGAAAGGAACGGCCAGCGACCACCTCGGATGACGACGCGCTTGAGGACATTGCGCACGGCGATTTGCTGATGACCCTGCTCGTGCCCGAGAATCACGGGCTGCGGCCTGGTTCGGCCGTGATCTTCCGCGGCATGCAAACCGGTGATGTGCGCAAGGTCGCGCTGGCGCCAGCCGGCACGCACGTCGAAGTGTCCTTGCGCATCGCCAGGCAACATCGGCAAACGGTGACCGACAAGACGGCGTTCTGGGTAGCGCGTCCATACGTGAGTGGGGCGCTGTTCACTGGTTTTACGGTCACCGACGTCAGCTCGCTGTTGACCCCCTACGTCAGCTACTACGGCGAACCTGGGAAGGGCGTGCTGGTCCAGGATGGCTATCGCGCCGCCGCCGAAGGCAATCGTCCGAGCGTCGACATCGCGGCGGTTCCGGGCGAGGCCCTGCGCCAACCGCGCCCGCCAGTGCCAGCACCCACCGACGGTCTGGTCTTGGTGCGCATCAGCTATGCCGCCGTCGAACGCGATACCTGGAGTGCAGACGATGTGATCCAACGCCAGGGCTCAGGCGTGTTGTTCCTCGATCGATCCGGCCGCATGGTGGTCGTCACCGCGCGCAGCCTCGTCGATGGCTCGTTCACGGAGACCGATGCGTTTGGGAGCGCGCCCGACATCGCCGACGAGCAGATCAAGGTGCTGTTGCAAAACGGCACCGTGCTGCGCGCCGGTCGCGTTTGGGTTGATGCGGCCGGCGGCGACTTCGCAGCCCTCGTTCTCGAAGAAGCGCCGCCCAACATGGTCGGCACGCCCAGCACGCGGCTCATCTTTGCTGGCGCCGTCGAACCTGGGGCCGTGACTGTGCGAGCCGCAGGTCCAGACGGTGCTTCGCTGCCACCAACGGAGCTCGGGGCCAGCCCCTTGAGCGAAGTGCGCGGCGCTGCCGCCTGTGCCGGGGAGCGCGTCGTTGGCATTGTTGGCCAGGCCACCGATGGCGCCACGACTTCGATCGCATCCCTCGAGTTGCTGCCGAACGACTTGCGTCCGCAGTGACCAGCGATGCAACCAGCTCTCATCTTTCGCAAGTTCGGGCTCGCGCATCGGCGACCGGGCAGCGAGGAAGTGCTGTTGCTCGACGTCGACCTCGAAGTCCCGACCCACGGCTTCTACTTGTTCATCGGTGCCAGTGGCGGCGGCAAGTCCTCGTTGCTGCGCGTGCTCGCCGGACTCGTGGAGACACGTGAACCACCACCTCGCCTCTCTGGTGAACTGCTCGCCTGGGGCGAGTCCCTCGTCGGCGATCATCCGGAGTCGCTGCGCGAGAAGGTCGCAGCGATCCTGCAAGACGAAGGGTTGCTCGACGAGCTGAGTCCTCGCGAGAACGTCGAACTGGCGCTGCGTGCAGCGGACCGTTCGCAGTTGTTGGCGCCGGCCTTGCTCGCGCAAGCTGGCTTGAATGACCCGCCCGAACGCACGGCGCAGTTGTCGGGCGGCATGCGAAAACGGCTCGCCGTGGCGCGCGCGTTGGCGTCGTCGCCGCAGTTGCTGCTGTGCGACGAACCAACGGCTGGACTCGATGCGGAGGCCGCGCGAACGATTGCGACCCTGCTGCGCGAGGCGCACGACCAGGACGAAGGCCGCACGACGATTGTCATCACGCACGATCTCGCGGCCTTCGCCGGCCTGACCAACGGCGTGCTCGTGATCGATCGATCGGCGCGCATGCTGCGTCTTGAGCCGCCGGATTACGTGCCGACCACGGCCGACGCGAAGCGGCCTGCGATGGATGCCGTGAGCAGTGAACCGGCCGCGATGCACTGGCTGCGGCGAACGCTGCTGCAGGTGGCGGCGATTGGCGAGACCGGGCTCGAATCGGTCCGCCGCTTGCCACCATTCGAACTTGGCCAAGTGGTGCGCACGACGCTGCGTTTTGCCCTCGAGCCAGCTTTGTTCGTTGCCCTCGCTGGCGGGGTTATCGGCGGCCTCGCGACCTTCTTCGCCTTGCGCAACAACCCGATCCATGGCGGCTTCGAATCCGCCTTGCTGACCGGCACCGGCAAGGTGGCGACCGCCGTGCTAGTGCCATTGCTGAGTGGGTTCTTCTTCACCGCGCGCATCGTCGCCGGCGCTGCCGCGCGCCTTGGCACGATGAAGCGCACCAACCAGATTGCCGCCTTGCAGATGATGGGCGTGCGACCTGCCGACTACCTGCTGACGCCATTGGTGTGGGCGATGGTGATCGCGATGCCCCTGGTGACACTCGGCGGCGTCATGGCGGCGGCGTTGGCGGCATGCTTCGCCGCGAACGCGGTGTCTGGAATCACCACGATCGGCTGGGCGACGGCGTACTTCGCGACCGTCGACGCCCGCGACATCTTGGTGATCCTCGCCAAGTCGACCCTGTCTGGATACCTGGTGGCGATTACCTGCTATCACCTTGGCACGGGCCCCAAACGCTCCGGTGCCGAGGTCGGGGAAGCGGTCAACTCGGCCATCGTGATCGGCATGGCGCTCGTGCTGACGGTGCACGCGTTGATGACGTTCGTCATCTACGCCTGAAGACGCCGTGCCAACGCTCAAGCAGGTTTGCCTGCACGGTCGATGCACAGGAAGTGAAGAGCCTCGAAAAGATCACGTCGGTTCGCCTCGCCGAGATCCTGACCGAGCGCGCGGTTGTCTCCAGTGAGGTGATCACCGACGCGCTCTACGCGCAGGACAAGCACGGCGAGCCGTTCGTCCAGGTGCTGGTCAGCGGCGGCCACATCACCGAGTGGGATCTCGCCAAGATCGTCACCGAGAACTTCAACTTGCCGTTCCTGATGGCAGGCAACTACCAGATCAGCGAAGAGGCGAAGAAGCGGCTGCCGAAGGAAGTGCTGTTCAAGTACACGATGGTGCCACTCGACGTGTTTGGCGACATCGTCTGCGTGTCGATGCCGGTGATGCTGCCGTTCGACGAGATCCAGCGCATCCAGAAGGAACACAACTGCGACGTGTTCCCCTACGTGGGGCTCATCTCCGAGAACAAGAAAGTTCTCGCTGACATGCACAAGGACTACGGGCAATGGCTTGAGCAGGACGGCAAACGCCGTGAAGAGGATGCGAAGAAGCGCGCGCAGAGCAGTCCCGGCAAGACGGCTGGCGATTGGATGAGCATCTTCGATGCTGGTGACGCCGCCATTCAGACCAAGAAGCCGTCGCCAGGTGACAAGCCCACGAGTGGCAGCAGCCTTGCGATGGGCGTCTTTGACGCTGGCGATGCCGCAATCCAGGATGCCAAGAAGAAGCCTGGTGGGGCGCCTGGAACCCCGCCGCCGCCGCCGAAGAAGTAATCAGCCCACGAGTTTGGCGAACAAGAAGATCACGAGCGGCACTAACACCAGTGCCCACCACCAATTGCTCGGCGCCGGATCGTTGGCGATCGGGGCGACGGCTGACGCCGCACTTTCTGGCTGGGCCGCCAGTGCCTGCCGCGTGAGTTCGTCGGGTTCGATGGTGACCGGTTGCAGGATCTCGTTCGCGCGGGCGAGGCTGCGGGTCGGCACCATGACGGTGGTGCCCATCAAGTTCATCAGTCGGCGGCTGGCGGCAAACTCGTCGACCAGGTTGTCACCTTCGACGCGGGCTGGGATGCCTTCCGCCTGCAGGATGGCGGCGAAGACTTTGGCCTGGGCTGGGTTCGTTGCGACGCGGACAACAGACTCGATCGGTTCCGCCATGATCAGGTGTGGGTAGGAGAGGAGTCGACTACTGGTGTGGTGTTCGTCGCGGTCGGGGCCGACGGTGGCGGTGGTGGTTCGTCCGGTTGGTCGGATGGGTCGGAATGGTCGGATTGGCCCGACTCGTCCTGCACCGGCGTCTGCATCGCCTCGTGGGTGAAATCGCGGATGGCAGAGCTTGGATCAGCGAGCGCGCGTGGCACCGCCGTCAGGTTGCGCATCTCGCGGGTGGTGTCCTGGATGGTCTTGCGCACCTCGCGTAGCGAATCGTCGCGATCCATCTGATCTTTGAAGTCGTGAAAGCCGCGCTTGAGCTGCGCGACGAAACGGCCGAGCGTGCGTCCGGCGTCCGGCAGGTTGCGGCCGTACAGCAAGAGGCCAACGAGGATCAGCAGGAACATCTCCTGCCAGCCAAGCGAGGGAATGAAGGCGATCACGAGCGGGGGAGCATACGCAGGGAGGGCCGGTTCTGGGCGTCCGCCCACTGGACCAGGCTCGGGCCGGGATCTACCCTCTTCGCCCCCAATGAGCGACAAGCCCATCTTTGCCCTCGAACGGCTCACCAAGAGCTACCAAGGCAAGAAGCCGGTTCTGAAGGAGGTCAGCCTCGTCTTCCTCGACGGCGCCAAGATCGGCGTCATCGGCCAGAACGGTGCCGGCAAGTCGACGATGCTGCGCATCATGGCCGGCGTCGACAAGGAGTTCGACGGCGTCGCCCGGCTCGCCGACAACCGCACCGTCGGCTTCGTGCCACAAGAGCCCAAGCTGCTGGAGAACCTCACCGTTCGTGAGAACGTCGAGCAAGCGGTCGCTCCGATCCGCGCCCTGCTCAAGAGGCACGAGGATATGAGCATGCGCCTTGGCGAGGACCTGTCGCCAAAGGAGATGGACAAGGTCATGGCCGATCTCGAGAAGCTGCAGCACGAGATTGAAGGCAAGGACGCGTGGGAACTCGATCGTCACGTCGAGACCGCGATGACCAAGCTGTGCTTGCCAGCTGGCGAGAAAAACGTCTCGGCGTGTTCTGGTGGAGAACGTCGCCGCGTCGCCTTGTGCCGCACTCTGCTCGAACACCCAGACCTGTTGTTGTTGGACGAGCCGACCAACCACTTGGACGTAGCGACCATTCGTTGGCTCGAAGAGACGCTCGCTGCCTACAAGGGCACCGTCGTCATCATCACCCACGATCGATTCTTCCTCGACAACGTCGTCGGTTGGATGCTTGAGGTTTATCACGGCAAGTGCATCCCGTACCAGGGCAACTACTCCGAGTACCTGATCCAGCGCAGCAAGCGCATGTCGATGCAGGAGACGCAGGAGCAGCGCCGCGGCAAGTTCCTCGATCGCGAGCTCGAGTGGATTCGCATGAACCCGAAGGCGCGCACGACCAAGAACAAGGCGCGCCTCAAGAACTACGACAAGATGCTGCTGGAGGAAGTCGAGGAGCGCGACGACACCGTCGAGCTGCACATTCCCGCGGGCAAGCGACTCGGTGACCTGGTCGTTCGCTTCGAGAAGGTCAACTTCTCATACGACGGCGTGAAGAACGTCGTGTCGAACCTGTCGTTCGAGATGCAGCCGGGCGACATCCTCGGCATCGTCGGCCCGAACGGCACCGGCAAGACGACGTGCTTGAAGATGATCACCGGCGCGCTGAAGCCGACGAGCGGCAAGGTCACGGTCGGTCAGACCGTCGAGCTGTGCCATTCGGACCAGGAGCGCGAGTCGCTCGATGCCACGAAGACGGTGTGGCAGGAGATCAGCGATGGCCAGGACCTGATCAAACTCGGCAAGCTCGAAGTCAACAGCCGCAGCTACGTCGCCAAGTTCAACTTCACGGGGCCCGATCAGCAGCAGCTCGTCGGCACCCTCTCCGGTGGTCAACGCAATCGTGTGCAGCTCGCCAAGATGCTGCGCCGCGGCGGCAACCTGATCCTGCTCGACGAACCGACCAACGACCTCGACCTCGACACGCTGCGTGTACTCGAAGAAGGCATCCAGGGCTTCCCAGGCAGCATGGTGGTCGTCTCCCACGACCGCTACTTCCTCGATCGCATCTGCACCAAGATCCTCGACCTCGGCAACTACGAGCCAGGCAAGTATCTCGACAGCCTGTAGGTCTCGCGTGCCTCAGTGCCGCTTGAGCCCGATCGCGAGGCCGGCGGCGGCAAGACCAGCCGCGGGCAAGCTGCCAGTCATGAACGTCTGGAAGCTGCCCCACTCTTGCTCAATGTTGGCGGCGAAGCGGTTCCACAGCGAATCCATCACGTTCCAATCGACCGTGAGCACTCCGTAGGAACTGAGTACCACCGTCATGAAGAGCCAGAAGCCGAACGCAATGGCGGCGATCTTCAGCGCCGCGCGCAGGAAGCTGCCGAGGCAGAAGCCGGCGAGGAAGCTGAAGCCGAGGCGGAACACGCCTTTCGCTGCCGGTTCTGCTGTGGCGACCGGCGTACTGCTGCCACCTGGTTGGCCGTTGACCAGGCTCGATGAGAGACCGGTCAGGTTGCCGTTGCCTGCGGTCGGGACGTCACCGTTCGTCAAACTGAAGATGCCGCCGACGACAGCCGTCGTGATCGCGGCGAGCACGGCGATCTTCTTCCACCGCGGCATCTCGTAGAGCCAGCTGCCAAACGTCCGAGTCGACTTGGCCTTGGTGATGGATGGCGGCGAACTCGTCATGAACGCAAGACTACCCGCGGGATGCTTGGCGGCACGCGTGCTCGCGGCCTGCGCAAATTGTGCTTTCGCGACGGCAAGGTCGTCAGCATGATCCCGCCCCTCGCAACCTCAACCTCAACCCCCAATATGCGCAATCTGCTTTCCGCAGTGGTTCTCGCCGCTCTCTCCGCCGGGGCCATGGCCCAAGACAAGATCACGCTCGCCAACGGCGACGTGCTCACCGGCACCATCAAGACCATGGCCGATGGCAAGGTGACGATCTCGTCGCCACTGCTCGGCGATGTGACGGTGCCGATGGCGAACATCAGCGACCTCGTCACCCAAGCTCAGGTCGAATTGCTCACCAAGAGCGGTGACCTGTTGAAGCGCCGCATCGTCGGCATGGAAGGCGGCAACCTGCGCCTCGAAGGCGACACCACGTCGCTCGGCATGGACAACCTCGGCATGATCAACCCGCCGGCCAAGACGGAGCCGACGTGGGATGGCTCGTTGAAGATCAATGCTCTGTGGACGGATGGCAACACGGATCGGCGGGCCGTCGGCGCCTCGTTCGACTCGTCCTTGCGCCGCGAAACGGACCGCATCTCGGTCGATGCAGCCTGGGACTACAGCGAAGACAAGGACCAGGCCACGGCCGTTTGGAAGCTCAACCAGCGGCGCGTTGGTGGTGGCATCAAGTACGACATGTTCTTGAGCAAGAAGTGGTACGTGCTCGCCACCTCGCGCGTGCTCGGCGACACGCTCGCGGACATCGAGCTGCGCTACACGGGCGGTGTCGGTCTTGGTTACACCTGGATCGAAAACAGCACGACGACGTTCCTGACCGAAGCCGGTCTATCGTACTTCAGTGAGACCTTCCGTTCGGGGAATCCTTCGCAGGACTACTTGGCCGCTCGCCTGGCCTACAAGCTGACCCACGCGTTCAACGACAAGACGAGGCTCGTGCATGGCGTCGAAGCATTCCCGTCGCTGGAGGACGCGACCGACATGTATCTGCAAGGCAAGACCGAGCTCTCGACCTCGCTGACGGAGAGCATGATTGCTTCGATCGGGCACGTGATCGACTACGACAACACGCCATCGCCTGGCGCCGAACGGGTCGATAACCGCGTGCTGCTGTCGGTCGGCTGGACCTTCTGATCGCGCCCTCTCGGGTCGCGCCCTCCCCGATCAGTAACTCCCCGATCAGTAACTTCCCGATCAGTACGACGTCGCGAACTGATCGTTGCCTGCGTAGCCGCCAAAGCGGCTGCCGCGGGCGCCGCTGAAGCTGCCAAAGCGCGGCAAGAACTCGAGGCGGAACGTCGTCTCGTCCGAGAAGGGGTTGTACGACGCCGACAGTTCGATCGACCAATCGTGGTCGTTGCGGCGTAGACCAAAGCTGTAGGCCAGCCACTCGTCGCGGTCGAGGTCGCGCTGGCTGCCGACGTAGAGATCCCAACGATCGAGCAGGCGCGCGTTGGCGGTGACGCCAACGGCACCATCGACGACCGCATCGGTGCGGTAGTCGACTGTCCACGTCAGGCCAGCGAGCGGGCCAAACTGCAGCTCGGTGTCGAACGTGCGCAGCCCATCTTCCCAGTCGTGGTCGCCGTACAACGCGTAGGAGAAGGTTTCGAACGGCAGCCAACGCACCCGCGGTCGCAGCAGCAGGTCGTAGCGAAACAGCCCGAGGGCATCGCCGCCGTTGTCGCGACCCTTGTCCGGGAAGAGGTCCTGCGCGAGGTCGAGGAAGACGAAGTCGCGCGGTTGCGGCCCTAGCTCGGTTGGCTCCATCGACTGCAGCAGGTTGCGCAGTTCGAAGCGCACGAGCTGCTCTTCGGCCAAGGTGTCGAGCTCATCGAAGACGACGAACTCAGCTTGGCTGTCGTCGACGTGAAAGCGATTGCGGAAGCTGACGCGCGGGGCCAGAACGTGGCGCACGCCCTTCGTCTCGCCGTCCTCGAGCCAGGACCAAGTGCGCGACAGCCGCGTTCCCATGTCGACGCCGGTGGACAGTGCAACGCGCCCTTCGCTGTCGCCATCGATGGCGTGGTCGTAGAAGGTGCCGTGCCCACCAACGAACGGGCGCAGGTTCCAGGCGCCGAGATGGAAGGGTGCTGAGACTTCGATGTTCTGGTCGGCGCGCAGTGTGCGATCGGCAACGCGCAGGCCAGCCAGATCGTCGTAGTCGCTGCGGCGCTGGCCAATCTCCGTCGTCAGATCGACGACGATGGGCGTGTTCCACGGCGTCGTGCCGAGTGGCTGCGCGAGCCACTGGTAAGTAATGACCGGCAACTCTTCGACGAAGCGATTGGCGAGCGCACGGTCATCGCGATAGCTGAACTCCGACAAGTTGAAGCGCGAGCCGACCGTCAGCAGGCGATTGCCATCGGCGTGGTGCAAGTAGCTGCTCGTCTCGGGCACCTCTTCGCCGCGATACGGCCCGCGAAAGAACTCCGACCACACCGCCGGGTCCGAGCCATGGAAGGCGACGAGGTCGAGGTGCGTGTTGGCGCCAAATCGCAACCGGTTCTCGGTGCGCACGAGACCGCGCTGGCCAGGCGCGATGTCACTGCCGTCGAGGTTGCTGGCAATCTCGCGCAGGTCATTGCCGCGATCGTCGAGCCAGAAGGCCTCGGTGCGCCCTTCGTACAAGCCTGGTGCCTTGTATTCGAGAACGCCGTTGAGCGGCGTGCCGCGCTGCTCGATCCAACCGACGCCCAACTCCGCATCGCCGCGAAACTCGTGGGCTGGTCGGCCGGTGAGCCAGTGGTGCAAGCCGCCGCCGGTCGAGTTCCAGGGCACGCCGAACACCACTTCCCCCTGCACCCCCTCTTTCGCCGAGTAGCCCGTGCTGACGCGCCGAATCGGGAACTCACTCTGGCTGCCCGTGAACACCCGCGCATTCGGCAACGGCACCAGGTTGAGGCCGCCGATTTGCAGCCTCTTGCCGCGGGTCAAGACTTCGAACTCGCCGTCGCGCTCGATGATTTCGACTTCGTCGATGGCGACGGCGGCGTGCGGCTCGGCGGCCGTGCAGGAAGTCATGGTGACATCGCGGCCGGTCCAACGGCTGCCCTGCTTCACTAGTCTGGGGCCCCGCACGACGAGTGTGTCGGCGCCCGTCGTGTACCGCAGTTCGGCGTTCTCGACGACGATGCGATTATCGAGAGGGGAGATCCACAGCCGATCGCAGCGCATCACTTCGAGGCCGTCGCGAACGACGATCACACCACCTTCGCAGTAGAGGTAGCGAGGGACGTCGATGACCTGGTCGTTGAGTTGGTTAACGCGCGCTGCTTCGGTGCGACCAATGGCGCCCATGGTGCGGGCGAGCCGGTCGCGGATTTCGTCGTTGGACAAGCGACGGCGCGGGGCCGGCAATTCGATGTCGCGCCGAGGCGCTGCGGCTTTGCCATTGGCACGGGCCGCTGCGTGCGCCTCTTCGAGATCGAAGAGTGCGAGCAGGTTGCGACCACGCACGTCCAACTTCATGTCGGTCACGACGAAGCGGAACCCACCGAACGCGTGCAACTCGCGATAGTCGTCGCGATCGATGGTCACCAAGGCAGCGTGGTCGAGAAATTCGGCGAACTGTGGCTGCTGCGGCACCGGCACTTGGATTGGCGCTGGGTCGCCTTGAGCGCGCAGCAATCCGGTCAACGCCGCCGATGCCGCTACCGCGGCCAACAGAGAACTCGGCTTCACCGGCGCTCCCCGTCGATCGCGCGGCGGGAAATGCGGCCACCGCCGAACATGCGAAAGGCCATGGTCACGTAGTCGACGTCGATGCGTGGCGAACGAATCTCGCGCCCATCGGGCAGCGTGATGACGGCATCATCCGGATCGGTCGCGAGCAGTCGGTGGTCGACCAGGTCGAGTGCGACGTCGGCGCACTTCGCGTGCAGGCGCGTCCAATCGACCACGACGTCCTTGCCCAACACGTGCGTGACATCGCCAGTCTTGCGCGCACGGACCATGCTCAGTTCACGCGCTTCGATGTGCATGCCGTTGGCGTCCAGCTCGCCGTTCGCGGTGAGACCCGCGGTGGTGACGGGGCCAAGGAAGATCACGGCTTCGGGGCGCACTTCGATGTTGCCGTGACAGGTGGCCTGCATGTGCGAGAACAGACCGGTTCGGTTTCTCTCGTGCAACGTCAACGTCGGCGGCAGGAAGGTCGATCGATCGGCGAAGGCGCCGAGCGCGTCAAGGTGAACACCGTCGTCGTCCTTGTCGATCGCGCGCACGCGCGCACCGCGCAACGTGATCTCGCGGCCGTCTTGGGTCCGGCGCACTTCCGCCGCCGTCAAGGTGTCCGGGTTGCCGACGAACAGCGCCGCCTTGCCGCCGTGGCTGACGAGCAGACGCTGGCCCTTACCCTCGATGTGCCCGTTGCGTTCATCGTCGAGTTGGAAGTCGCCGACTTCGTCCACCAAGAGCCAGGCATTGCCGATGGAGTGAAACGTCATCTCGGCGAGCACGCCGTGCCCCGCCGTGTGCCAAGCTCTCGCCTCGGGCGACACCAAGAACGGCAACACGCGCAGCCGATCTGCTGTGCAAGCGAGGGTCGTGGGTGGCTTCCCATCCTTCTGGCCGATCGTGGCGTAGATACGCGGTTGCTCATCACCCACGGCCGTTGCATCGATGAAGGCATCGCGACCGCCGACGTGGTGCACGTCGATCCGCGGGCCGTTCATCGTGACATCTTGCGGCGCTTCGGTATCCGACCGAGCGAGGGCACGGTGCAAGCGCGGCTGGGTATCGACAGCGGCGAGACCCGACCAGATGGCGGGCTCCTGCACATCATTCGGCAACAAACGAAGGGAGCGCGGACCGAGCTGCAAGAGCCGCGGAGCCTGGGCGGTGATGGTGTCACCACCGCGGCGCATCGAGATTTGCAGCGGCCAGCCAGCGACATCCAGCGCCTGCACGTCGTTGCCGATCAGGGTCGCGTGCAGTCGGCGAACACGCTGCAACAACAGTCCGGACGCGGGCACGTTTGCAACCAACGACGCATCCGGCGAGAGCAAGCGCATCGCCGTGCGTTCGCCCGTGCGCTCGATCACGCACACCCCGCGACCAGTCAGCGACGCTTGCCCTTGGCGGATGTCGAATTCGTGGCGGCGCCAGGGACCAGCCGCCGCCAAGTCATTCGGGGCCTCGGGGCCAAGTGCAAGCACGTCGCCGGTGGCGGTGCTGGTGAGCGTGAAGCCGTCGTTGCCGGTCGCGACCACGTCCTGCTCGTTCGGCGAACGGGCAGGCAGGATGACGACCACTTTGCCAAGGCCGCGCACGACGCCGGTCTCGGTGTGGTCCCGGCGATAGATGCGCACGCCGTCGCTAGCTTGCACCGTGCGGGTGCCACTGGTGAAGCGGCTGGCACCTTCGCCGATCGCGACCTGCATTTCCTCAAGCGGCCGCAGCGTCCACCGCGGGAAGCCGAAGGCGCGATGCAAGGCCGCGACTTGCTCGGCTGGCCGCACCATGTGAATGCGCCGTTCGGCGGTGCCGACGAACAGTTCCTTCTGCTTGCTGCCGGCGCGCAGTTCGGTCTGTTCGATGCGCGATTCACCGCCGTGCGCCGTGATCAGGAACGGTTCGCCAAAGAGTCCAGGCCAAGCGGTGACGCGCGGCGTGATCAGGCGTCCACCAGGCACGTCCACCGTCGCCGGTGCCCCCGTTAGCACCAATTGGCGCCAATCGATCTGTTGCCGCTCGCGGCCAGCGGGCTTTTGAACTTTGCTGCGCTGCAACCAACCGATGAACTGATCGCCGCGCACGCGGACGTGGCCAACCTCGGTGGCGCCGGCGGGACGAACGCGCCCCGGCAGCGCCAGATCGTCGCGCACGAGATCGAGATCGACCTGATCGTCGATGGTCACTTGGCCAGCACCCGTGCTGACGTTCTCGACGTAGTGCAGTCGACCCACGGCGCGCACCTGCAGGCCTGCCGTCAGCAGCTCGGGCTGTTGCAAGATCTCGACGTCGGCGCGCTGCAACGTGCCACCGCGACGGCGTGGCAGTCTGGCTTGCGCACCCAAGCCGCGCAGCGTCACCCGCCGATCGCCTTCGAGCACGACCAACACCGGTTGCTCGCGCAGCGTCGTCAGCACCAGTTCCTCGTCTTCGATCCGCACCTTGGCGTCACCGAGTTCGAGTCGCAGCCCAGCCATGCGGCTGCCCGGCATCGTCGTCAGCACGGTGTCGCGCAGAGCGATGTCCTTGCCTTCGTCTAACGAGGCCTTGCCGTTCGCGTCCTGTCGCAGTTCGACCAGTGCTTGCGTGGCGGTCAACGTTGCACTGTGGCGGCCGTCGTCGAAGAGGTGCACTTCCAGCTGATCGACCTGTTGCAAACCAGCGCCAAGCGGCTTGCTGTCGCCCGACGTCAGCACGAACGCTTCCTCTTTGATGGTGTGTCCGTTCCCCTTCTCGATGGTCTTCCAGCGCGTGATCTGCAGCGGCCCAAACACCGTCACTTCGGCGTTGATGCGGCCCTGCTGCACCGTCACTCCCGACGTCGTCGGGGCCGGGCGATCCTTTGGCGCCTCAGGCTTGGCTTGCCCGTTGGCGTTGGCGCGCACGCCATCGCCATCGTCGATCGCCATGCGCAAGGCGGCGAAGCCCACCGCCAGCAGCACCAGGAACAGCAGCAGCCGCTTCACGGTCGCCCGTCCTTTTGCACGACTTCATCCCACCGGCCGCGGGCCCGCAGCAACTCTTCGATGACGTCGCGCACGGCACCGAAGCCAGCCGAACGATCGGTCACGTGTTGCGCCACCGCGAGCACTTCGCGGCGCGCCTCGGGAACGGTGGCGGCAAAGCCAACTCGGCGCAGCACCGGCAGGTCGAGCAGATCGTCGCCGACGTACGCAACACGAACCGGATCGAGCCGCTGGCGAACGAGCAGTTCGTCGAACGCGCGTTCCTTGTCGATGCGCCCAAGGATGACTTCGTGCACACCGAGTTCGCGCGCGCGCCGCTCGACGGTGTCGCCGCCGCGCCCCGACAAGAAACCCGAACGACCACCGGCGCGATGCCAGTAGGCGAGACCCGCGGCGTCATGCACGTGGAATGACTTGTGTTCGCGCCCGTCGCCATCAAACCAGATGCGACCATCGGTCAGCACGCCGTCGACATCGAGCAGCAAGAACTCGATCGCCGCGAGCTGGGCCGTCGCCGGTCGCACACGACCGGGCATAGGAACAGGCGGCGTCATCCGATCTTGAGGTTGAGCAGGTCTTGCACGTCGAGTAATCCGATCAAGCGATCGTCGGCGTCGACGACGGGCAGTTGGTCAATGGCGTACTGGTGCAAGAGGGCGAGCGCTTCGAGCGCGAAGGTGTCGGGGCTGATCGAACGTGGGTTCTTGGTCATCGCCTCGTCGATGCGGGCTTGCCGAGGATTGGCGAGACCGCGTTCGATCAAACGCCGCAGATCACCATCGGTGAAGAAGCCGAGCAGCTTGCCGTCGCGGTCGACCACACTGGTGGCGCCAGGGCGGCCGGGCGTGCGCGTCATCACTTCGATCGCCTGCAGCACCGTGGCGCCGCTTTCGATGCGCGGGTTGCGGTCGTCGCGGCGCATCAGTTCACCGACCTTCATCAAGCGCCGACCGAGATCGCCACCTGGATGGAAGCGCGCGAAGTCTTCGGGGCCAAATCGTCGCCCCTCCTGCACGACCAGCGCCAGCGCATCGCCGAGAGCCAGCATCGCCGTCGTCGACGAGCTCGGCGCCAAGCCATACGGACCCGGTTCGTCGATGCGGCCAAGCTCGAGCACGTGATCGGCGTGGCGCGCCAGCGTCGATTGCGTCGACTGGGTGATCGCCACCACCGGCACGCCAACGGCCTTCACGTGGGGCAGCATCACCAGCAGTTCTTGGGTCTCGCCGGACTTCGAGAACGCCAACAACAGGTCGTTGGCATCCACCCGCCCGAGATCGCCGTGAATGGCTTCGGCGGGGTGCAAGAAGATCGACGGCGTGCCGGTGGAAGCCAGCGTGGCCGAGACCTTCATGGCGATGAAACCCGCCTTGCCCATGCCGGCGGTGACGACGCGGCCACGCAGGCCGAGGATCAGGTCCAGGGTGCGCAGAAAAGGTTGGCCGAGGCGCTCTGCTACTTGGCGCACGGCAACCGCTTCGCGCTCGATGATGTCGCGAGCGCGTTCGATCCGGGGGTCCATCAAGGGGCGCGAGCGTACACCAGCCCAGCGGTCGCACCTACGGCGTGGCCGCCTAGCTAAAACCTAGGGCGAGCCGATCGTGAACTGCCGCCCGCTGCTGGCGCCAATTTGGAACGCCAACGGGCTCTGTGGGTCGAGCAGAATCCCTTGCGTGAAAAAGCTCTGGCCGATCAGCGACGGCTGGTTGGGCAGACTCCAAGACACCGTGCCCGCACCATTGTTGAGGATGGTGACGACGGCGACATCCACGCTCACCAACACACTGCAGCCGGGGGCCCCGATCACCGTGAGGTCGAGTGGCAATGCCAGGCCGCTCCAAAGGGTGTTCGACAAGCCAAACGCAATGAGCCCAACGAACGTGGAGGGTGACGCGCCGCCAATCTCATGCACGAAGTCGCTGCCGACGTAGGGCATGCTGACAGGGTTGAGCGACACCGGCCCCGCGGTGCTTGGGCAGCCGATGCCAAAGCTGCTGACGGTGGCGGGTGTCGTGGGCTGCAACGCGAACGTGGTGCCGAATTGCGTCCCGGTCGAGGTCGTGCCACCGCCACTCAGCACGCGACTTGGAGCGGTCGACGAGAACCCACACGCCATCGCGCTGCGGCCGGCGGGTGAGCTGGTTGGCGAGCGCTGCGTCCACGCCGTGCCGTTCCATTCCCAAGTGAGAGCGAGGTCGACAAACACCGCGCCGGTAATGCGCAGGCCGCCAAACAGCACGGTGCGCTGGCGATGGTCGTCATAGACGAAGAGCTGATCGCACAGGCTGCCCGGCCCGCTGGCCCCCTGCGTCCACGCGGTGCCATCCCACAGCCAAGTATCCGCGAGCGTGGTTTGCCCGGGCGTCGTGAAGCCGCCGTAGAGAACGGTCTGGGCGCGCGCGACGTCGAAAACCATGCGATGCGAACCGCGCGCCAGCGGGCTCGGCGCGGGGAAGGTGCGCTGCGTCCACGCCGCGCCATCCCATTCCCATACGTCCCCCGTGTCCAGGCCCGATGGCACGTAGCCACCAAACATCACCACCACCTGCCGCACGCTGTCGTAGGCCATGGCCGCGCCAAACCGCGGCGATGGGGCGCTCGGCGTCGACTTCAAGGTCCACGTGGTGCCGTTCCACGTCCAGGTGTCGGCGAGGAACAGATTGATGCCCGTGCCGCCACCGCCAAACAGCACGCATTCGCCGCGCGCCGCGTCGTAGGCCATGGCGGCGCGTCGCCGCACCGATGGCTTGGGTGCGGGGGTCGGGCTCAACCATTGGTTGGTCGCCGGGTTGAATTCGCGCGTGAAGTCGCCGGGGATGCCACCGACATCGCCGCCGAAGGCGACCAGGCGGTTGCGAGCGGTGTCGAAGGCGCTGCCACCAAGAGCCATCGGCGCACCAGTCGCCGCGGCTTGGCTCCAGTTGACCTGTGCAAACGAGGAGCAGGCTAAGAGCGAGCTCGCGAGAACCGTACGCAGCGACAGGACAGAGATCATGGGGTGAGCAGGTGCGAGCAATGGGGTCGGGCGGTTGCCGGAGGCACGCCCACATATAGTCGCACGCATCGTTGGCATAACCGAGGGGGCGCGCTCCGTAAGGCGGCCCCGGGTTTGCTGTCGCCGCACTTCGGGCGGCGCGTGCCGTCAGTTCCCTTCTAGTCGTTACGTTGTCGTCATGGTCACACGCCTCTCAATGACCCTCGCCGTTGCTGGTCTTCTGGTCGCACTCGGCGGCTTGCTCGTGGCGCAGAACCAGCCATCGCTGCGCGCGAAGGTCGCTCCCGACCCCTACACGCAAGAACAGCCAGAGGCCCTCAAGAAGGCGGGTTACGAGTCGCTGGGGCCGTTCGCCTTTGGCACCGACCACACGTCGGCGACCGTTGCCGAACTGCTCGGCACCGAACCATTGCGATGGATCGAAACGGCGCACTTTCGCATTGGCTGCGCGTTGCCGGCGCTGGCGCTCAAGACCGACGAGGCGTGGCGCGACGATTGGATCGCTGGCCTGAGACTGGAGCTCAAACGTTTGGCGGTGCGCTTGCCGCGCGTGAAGCCCGACGTGCGCGAACTCGATCCGTGGCTGCGCGCGCACCTGTTCGCCCAACGCGCCGAGGAGTTGTATGCCGACGTCCTCGCCAATCTCGGCTTGCAGGAGTTCCACTTCCCGGTGGCGGCCGACAACCCGGCCGAGGCGACGAAGTTTCGTGGGCTTGGGCCGCACTTAGGCATGCGCGAGAAGTTCACGATCCTGCTCGTGCAAAAAGGCGCGAGCCACGCGCGCTACACGCGGGCCTATCAGGGCACGGAGATCGCAGAGCCCACCCGCGGTCACGATTTCAAGTTCGGCGCGATGTATTGGGGAACCAGTGAAGAGACCGCTAACGGTTTGTTCCGCCACGACTACCCCCTGCACTCGCACTTCATCTTCAACCTGTCACACAATCTGTACACGTGCTATCGCAGCTTTAGTCACGAGGTGCCGCCGTGGTTGGTGACGGGGTTGGCGCACTGGCATTCGCGCCGGGTGACGCCGCGGTTTCCGACCTTTGATCGCAAGGATCTCAAGGACAAGGACCAGCGCAGCGCCTTCTGGGAATGGGACAAGCGAGTCGAGGGACTGCTGCGCAATGGCGCCTTTGAACCCGCGGAGCAACTGCTCTCACGCACCAATGCTGGTAGTTTTGGTTTGGAACAACACATGCAGTCGTGGGCTCTGGTGGATTTCCTGATGACTTCGCACAAAGCCAAGACGATGCAGTTTCTGCATACCTTGAAGGATCCCTTTCACGCGCGCCGCCAAGCGCCGACGGCGACGGAATTGAGCCTGCGGCAGACGGATGCTCTAAAGACCACGCTGGGTTGGACGGCCGCCGAGCTCGATGCGGCGTGGCGGCTCGCGGTGCTGGGCAAAGGCAAGAAGTGACCGCACGCTGGTATCTGACTATGCTCCCGCTCAACCGATCGGCCGCTCGATAGTCCGCTCTTCGTTGGAGGACGCAGAAATGAAGATGGTCTCGTTCGCACACAGGTCGATCCTGTGTGGTCTCGCGCTTGCAATGGTCGCGGTCGCGCAATGCCCGCCACCAGGTGGGTACGCAGGGTCGACCCCATCACCCGGTGGCAACTGGACGCCTGGCCAGTCGTCGAGCCCGGCCTCGCCGCAACCAGCAGGTCCCGCGGCTCCTGCTCCAGCTGGTCCAAGTGCACCCGGACCAGAACAGCCCGCGACGGAGACTCCGCGAGCGCCGCGCGCACCAGCGCCAGGCACACGCACCGGTCCGCGCACGGGTGGCATTGCGATGACGTTCGAGCGCGGCGCCACTTCGAAAGACCGGCTGCGCGTTGATTGGGTTCACCCGGTGCCGCCCAAGCGAGCGGTCGAACGCACGTCGGCTGACTTCGGGCCGCTGCCACTGGACGCCGCTCTCAATCTGCTGTGGGAGGCGGGCGACAGTCGGCCGCTGTTGGTCTTGCGCGAATGCAATCTGTGCAAGGAGGGCGACGAAGCGTTGCTGCAGCGTTCCCTCAACAACGACCGCACGCTGCTGCTGACCAAGTGGTTTCGCACGGTGCGGTTGCCAGCACACATTGCGGAAGCGGGTCACCCGTTTCACAACGTCTTCGCCGGTTACGACTTCAAGGACAGCTGGCCGCACGTGTTCTTGCTGGCGCACCCCGGGGCGACGCCGGTGACGTTCACGGGTCAGCAGACGCAGACGCAGCTTTGGAAGGGCATGCAGGACGTGCTCGGCCAGCGTTACACGAAGAACCCGGCGAAGGCGGTCAAAGAATGGCTGGCGGTGCTCGATGCCTTCGACACGATCGATACGCGTCGTCGCCAACTGCAAGACCAGCTCGACGAAGTGCGCGCCACCGACGGCCCGGACTCGTCGCGCGCCAAGAAACTGACGGAAGGCTTGGCCCGGCTTGATGATGAGCGCAAGCTCGCGTTGGCGCGCGAAGCCAAGGCCCGCGAGCTCGGCCTGCTGCCGATGGTTCGCCAGGTCGCGACCCAAGGCAAGTGATGCGCACGGCATTGCCGGGGGCCTTTAGGTTTCCTGGCAATCGCCCGATGGCTTGGGTGACTCCCATGGATCGCACGACTAGCTGCCTAGTCGCCGTATAACCAAACACTCTAGACGAGGACCGCCGATGAACGTTCGACTGACCAGCCTTGCCCTTTGTTTGACTGCTGCTGCCGCCGCGCGCGCGCAATGAAACTCCCGCCCAATCGGTCCCAGTTGGGTGACCGGCACTGGTTCGATCGCGACGGTTACAGGCGCTGGCGAGCCCGCGGCTCCCGCGGCGCCGCAGCCAGCTAGCCCGGCCGCGCCCGGCCCCGCTGGCCCGAGTGCGCCAGGCCCTGAGCAACCCACCGATGGTCCGGTGACGCCCCGGGCCCCGCTGCCAGGTTCGCGCGTGGGTCCCCGCACCGGCGGCATCGTGATGACGTTCGAACGTGGTCACACCTCGAAGGATCGCTTGAAGGTCGATTGGTGTCACCCCGTGCCGCCAAAGCTCGACCCGCGCAAGACGGTGGCGGCTGGTCCGATGGCCCTCGAAGCGGCTCTCGCAGTCTTGTGGGAAGCGGGTGACGACCGACCCTTGCTCGTGATGCGCGAGTGCAGCAAGTGCAAGGACGGCGACGAAGCGTTGCTGCAGCGCTCGCTCAACAACGACCGCACGCTGCTGCTGACGAAGTGGTTTCGCACGGTGCGCTTGCCGATGCATGTGGTCGAGCCGACGCACCCGTTCCACAACGTGTTCAGGGGCTACGACTGGAAGGACAATGTCCCGCACTTCTTCTTGCTCGCGCATCCAGGGGCGACGCCGGTGGCGTTCACTGGCCAGCAGACGCAGACGCAGTTGTGGAAGGGCATGCAGGACGTGCTCAGCGAGCGCTACACGAAGGACGCCGCCAAGGCGGTGAAGGCGTGGCTGTCGGTGCTCGATGCCTTCGACACGATCGATGCTCGTCGACTGCAGTTGCGCGACCAGTTGGCGGAAGCGCGCGCCACCGAGGGTCCCGACTCGTCGCAGGCCAAGCGACTGACGGAGAGTCTCGACCGCTTGAACGAAGAGCGCGACCTCGCCTTGGCGCGCGAAGCCAAGATCCGCGAACTCGGCCTGCTGCCGATGTCTCGCCTGCTCTTCGTCGCCAGCAAGTAGGCCGTCAGCAAGTGGGCCGCTAGCGAAGGGCGGACTTGCCCGCCGCGACCAGCGCCCGTTCCAGCTGGTCGCCGTCCGCTGCACGAAACGGCTCTTCGTCCATGTAGCACCAGCGGCCCCACACTTCGGCCGCGCCGAGCGCATACGGAAAGTGCGGTGTCGGCGTCTCCAGGGACCGCGGGAAGAGCCACGCCGTGCGTTCGTGCACAACTACGTTGCAGGCCGCGGTGCGCCTGGCTTCCGCCAACAGCAGCAGCGCCTTCGCACAAGCGTCGGCATCGCCGCGTACGCCGACGAGGCAAACCGGCGTGTCCTTCTGCAACAACTCGACCCCGCGTGGCAACTCGATCAGTTCGGCGGCGAGTGGTCGTTCGGGCAGCGAGGTCAGGAACGGTAGGCGCAGCGGCACTAGGTGCGCGTGGGCCCGAGCGATGGTCGCCGCAGCGCCGATGTTGTTGACGAGCGCGGTGCCACCACTGCGCGCCGTCCAATCGAGCACCGCGTGCCACATCGCGAAGCTGACTTCGCGAATCGGCTCGTCCGGCCACAGCAGTCGATGCTGGGCCGCGAACGGGTAGCGATTGGGGGTCAGCACGAGGCCGTTCTCTCGCCAGATCGCTTCGTCCCGCACGATGCGCGCCGCGCGACTGGCGACGAACGCCGGCGGCTCAGCCATCGGGCGGCCATGGCGTTCTCGCCGCTGGGGCACCAAGACCAGCTCCGCGGGCGCGCCGAACACCGTGACTTCGCGCCGAGCAACCGGCGCGAAGTCGACGCAAGCAGCGTGGTTTTCGACGGGAATTGGCATGCGCAGCGTGTCGGTGTAGCGGTCTTCCCAACGCGGCTCCACGGCGCGCGGCTGTTTTGCCCAGGTGCGAACCTTTGCCCCAGTGGGGCGGCACGGCTACCGTCTGCCGCGCCGATCGCTCGCACTTCCGTTCCGGCTCCGCACCCCGACAGGCAGTTCCCCCCTTGCGCATTGTTTTCTTCGGTAGCAGTGACTTCGCCATCCCGTCGCTGCAGGCCCTCAAAGCCGGCGGGTTTTCGCCCGAACTCGTGGTCACCAAGCCTGACGCGCCCCGTGGCCGCGGCCGCAAGATCTATGACAGCGAAGTCAAACTTGCGGCGGTGGAACTCGGGCTGCCTTGTGAGCAACCGGCCGATCCGCACGGCGAAGAGTTTCTCGCCAAGATGAAGCAGCTGAAGCCAGACCTCGGCATCGTCGTCAGCTACGGCGTCATCCTGAAGTCGGAGATGTTGAAGGTGCCCAAGCACGGGCTGATCAATGCGCATGCGTCGCTGTTGCCGCTCTACCGCGGCGCCGCACCGATCCAGCGCGCCATTCGCGATGGGCGCGCGGACACCGGCATCACCATCATGCGCATCATCGAGGCACTCGATGCCGGCGACATATTGCTGACGAAGGTCACCAAGATCGATCCTCGCGAACATGCGGGCCAATTGCGCGAGCGACTCGCGGAGCTGTCGGGCGCGGCGTTGCTCGAAGCGATCGCCATCATCGCCAGCGGCAAGGCCAAGTACGCCCCACAAGACAACGACAAGGCCACCTACGCGCCGAAGGTCGAGAAGGAGCACGGCGTCATCAACTGGAAGCTGCCGGCCAAAGAGATCGACTTGTTGGTGCGGGCGATGACGCCAAAGCCAGGCGCGCAGACACGGCTTGGCAGCAAGCGCTTCATCGTCATGGAAGGTTCAGTCGAGCAGGATCTCTACGGCATGGGCATTCCCGGCGGGCTGCAATCGTCGGGCGAAGAAGGCATCCGCGTGTGCACGGGCAAGGACATCTACCGGATCACGCGCATCAAGCCCGACAACGGCCGCAACATGACGGCCGGTGAGTTCGTGCGCGGTCACCACATCGCTCCTGACGCGCGCTTCGGCTAAGGGCCGATGGGCAACGCGCGGACCGTGGCTTTGCGCGCCCTCGTGGCGCTCGAGCGAGGGCACAGCGACCGGCTGCGTGAGGCCCTCGACACCAAGGGTCTCGAACCCCGCGATCAGGCCTTCGCGTTCGAGCTCGCGCACGGGGTGCTGCGGCGTCAGCGTTGCCTCGACCATGTGCTATCGGGGCTCGCGCACCAAGGCCTACCAAAGAACCCCGAGCTGCTTACCGCCCTTCGCCTTGGGGCTTACCAATTGCTGTTTGTGCCCGGCATGCCGATGCACGCCGCTGTGCACGAGACGGTCGAAGTGGTGCGCGGCAACAAGGGCTTTGCGAACGCGATTCTGCGGCAGATCACGAAGGCGATCGTCAATCGCGCCGCCGCCGACACGCCGAGCGAGCTCGATCTCGGCCACGGTCGCGCGCTGTTGCTGGCGCAGCCATTGCCAACCGATGCCTGCGAACGGCTGGCGATCTTGCATTCGCTCCCGGACTTCTTGGTGCAGCGCTGGCGTGAGCAGCTTGGCATCGCCGCGCTGCCGGGCATCGCTGCCGCCGCGAGTGCCGTTCCCGATGTCTTCTTGCGCGTGGCGGCCACCATCGATCCGGCGGCTCTTTCAGCCGAGTTGGCCGCGGGCAAAGTCGAGACGACGATGACGGCGCATGCGCGGCTGTTGCGTTGGAGTGGCGGCAGTTCGCCGTTTGCGACCGCCGCCTTTCGCAAAGGCCAGTTCGTCGTGCAGGATCCGACGGCGCTTGCCGCCGCCGAGGCGGTGCCGTGCAAACCGGGCGACACCGTGGTCGATCTGTGTGCGGCGCCAGGCACCAAGACGACGTGGCTCGCCGAACGCGTGCGGCCTGGTGGGCGTGTGGTTGCCTTCGACATCGATGGCGAACGGCGGCAACGCATCGTCGAGAACGTCACGCGGCTGCGACTTGGCGATGTTGTGCAGGTCATCACCAACGCCGCGCAGTTGCCGATGGCGGATGCCGTGCTCGCCGACGTGCCCTGTTCCAACTCCGGCGTGTTGGCGCGCCGCGTCGAAGTTCGGCTGCGTCTGGAGCCATCGACCTTCGCCGAGCTGACCGTGTTGCAGCGACTGCTGCTGTCGCAAGCGATCGCGCTGTGCAAGCCGGGTGGTGCGGTGGTGTATTCGACCTGCTCGATCGATCGCGAAGAGAACGATGACGTGGTCACCGCGGTGCTCGCGGATGCCAAGACGCCGCGCTGTGAGCGCGGGCCGAGTCAGTTGACGTTGCCGCGCGCTGGCGACTGCGACGGCGGCTACTTCGCGGTGCTACGGCGGGTCTGATCGTCAGCGCAGATGCGCGGCGATCGGGCCGCGCAGGGCTTCGAACAACTGCTGGTGGCCGCGGCGGTAGATGTGGAAGTCCATCGCGTAGAGGGCGAGGTTGCCGTCGGCGCGGAAGTGCGTCTCGACGTCGACGACATGCGCCTTCATGTCGGCGAGGACCGCGACCAACGCATCGCGCAAGCGCCGCTGGGCACCACCGCGCACGACTTCATCCGCGAGCTTGCTGAGTCCCTGCGTGCGTTCTGGGAACACCAAGTCGAACGACGGCAGCAGCGCCCAGATCACCTTCGCCTCGTTGGCGGCGGCGGCGTGTTCCATCGCCGTTATGGCATGCCGAGCTTTTCGCATCCACAGGTCCAGTCGCGCAGGTTCGCGATGCAGCAGCAGGGCTTGGTTGAGGCCTTGCCAGAACAGTTGGCTGTACGGCGCCACCAAGGCGAGGTCGCGTTCGCGCGCGCTGGTCGTCTCCGCTTGCGTCAGTTCGTGACCAGGCTGTTCGGTGAGGGTGTCGTCGAGGTGCGGGAACTTCGGGTTGTCGAGATCGAGGAAGTCGTTGCCGAGGAAGACGACGAGGACGACGACGCGTGGGTGGTACTTCGGCAGCAGGTCGCGCGCGCGCAGCACGTGCTGCCAGAGGCTGTAGTAGCCACAGCCAGCGTTGAGGCAGTAGTACGGCGTCGCGATCGGCGACGCGGCTTCGAGCAGGCTGGTGGCGTTGTCGGCGGTGCTGACGATGCCATCGAGGTGGCTGTCGCCGACGGCGAGCACGGTGGGGCGGTCGAGCGGCGACGGCAGTTCGTGGGCGCGCAGAAAGCCGTTGGCGTCGCGGTGTTTCTCGACCTCCTGCACGTCGCTGCTGTCGACGGCGACCATGGGTAGGCGGTGGGTGCTCGAACGGCGAACGCGCAGGCCGGCCTTGGGATCGATGACGTAGGCGTCCTGGCCGTTCCACGTGGTCTCCTCGTCACCGCTTTGCGTCATGGTGACGACGACGGTGGTGGGGCGGCGGTAGGTGTGCCAGATCCAGAAGGCGGCGCCGCTGGCGAGCAGTGTGGTTACTGCGGCGATGGTGAGGCGGGCTCGGATCGATGGCTGGCGCGGCACGGGTCGCATGCTACGGGCGGTTCGTTCTGTGGTCGCCGCGGACGTTGGTGATGTGCCCGAGCGACACTCCAAACGCTTGTAGGATGCCATGATGAACATGCCACATCGTTCGACTGTCGTGACCGCAGCGATCGTGCTGAGCGCGACCCTGGTAAATGTCGCCTGGAAGTCCTCTCAAGATCGTGGACCTTCGGTGTTTGAGGTGCGTGATGACAAGGGACGCGTGCGATGTCGTCTTGGATTGATCGATGGATGTGGCTATGGCCTGCAGGTGATAGGCGAAGAGGTTGCAGATCAGCTAACTGTAACCGTCAACAATGGTGAGTTTGCCTTTCGTGGCACTGTGGCGAAGGCTGAGGGGCATGTTGCGATCGTTGGTGGCAGTTCGGGAGCCGAGTTGACAATGGGCGACCCGGCCGACAGTTGTGTGCGTGTCGCGTTGACGCAAGCGGGCGATCTGGTCATTTCGCACTCGACGGCAAATGCCAAAGATAGGCTCTTGCTGCGTAGTGAGACGGCGGAGTCCGGGCGTGCATCGATTGAGCTTCGGCATCCGTCTGTGGACGCAGGAAAGGCATCCGGTCTGGCGTGGATCGCGGACGCGAAAGGCGCGACGTTTGATCTCTTGCAGGGCGGGAAGAGCGCCGTTCAGCTTGCATCCATGAATGAAGGAATGACCTATTTGTTGTTGGGCGCGAGACGGCTGGGCATCTATCTCCAAGCCACGGCTTCTGGCAGCATGCTTCTTGAAATGTGCGACGGGAATCCTAGGGTTGTGCTGCAGAGTACGAAAGTCGGCAGCGGGCTTGGCATCGAAAGAGAGAATGGAAGCGCCGCGGTCAGAGTAGGGCTTTCGAGGAGCGAAGAGATTCGGACCGTTCTTCTGGACCAGGATGGAAAGCCCTTGCCGTGGGTGTCGAAGTGAGGCAGACGGCAGAATGCATAAGGTGATCCATGTTCGAGCTTCCTCCCAAAACGACAATTGAATCAGTGGCAGATTGCGCTGCTGACCTCGTGGTCCGAGTGGTTTGCGGCGGAAGCCGAAGAGGCCCATTCTCGTCGCACTTGCTTTGCGTGTGGAGCCCGCAGCGGGTCCAGAGGGCGACCAAGGCGGTTCAGAGAATGAATGATGCGGCCTCGAGGAGTGATTGGGAGGCGTGCCAAAAATATGAGTGGGACAACAATGAGTTCCTGAACGATGTTACCCAGCGTCGTAAGTGGAAGAGACACGTTGAGGAAGAGTACGATAATCCCACGCCTGAAGGTTGGGAGCGTAGCGATCCCGTGCCTGAGGGATGTGGGGGTGGCGATCCTGCCCCTGAGGCTCCTGATGGCGGTGGAGGCTCTCCTGGACAAGGGGGTGGTGACGGTGACGACCCTTCGATATGGCGGATTTTCAAGCGGGCGTTTAGAACACTCGACGTCATGATAATCATCATACCCCCTGGGATGTTCGAAGAGAACCTCGGCGCCCCTCAAGCCGAACGGCGCGCCTAGTGATACTGTAGGATGCCGCCATGAAGTTCGATTTGTCCGCAGTGCCTAACGAGATGATCCAAGAAGCCAGAAAGCTTTTTAATTTAGGCAAGGTGTATTCTGCGCTAGGGATAGTTACGCATGCCATAGAAAGAAGCGTGTCTTCAGAGAGCCTGAAGTTGAGGGCGTCTATTTGGATCGATCTTGATGAGTATGGTGCGGCATCTCGCGATATAGATCAATGTTTCGATCAACACGAGATTGACGCTGACACATTGCTTCTGAGGAGTAGGGTCCGATTGGAGGTTGGGGATGCTGCGGGTGCAAAGAATGATGCTAACGAGGCGATGTCCCGCGGAGCAGACGTCCACGCAGGTCTTCTTTGCCGTGGATTTGCTCACTATCAAGACGGCGACTACTCCAATGGCATGGCCGACGCAAGCTCGGTGATTGAGCGTTGGCCGACCGATGGCGATGCGCTACGTCTAAGGGGGCGTTGTTTCTTGGCTATTGCAGAGTTTTCTCGCGCGGCCGATGCCTTTCGGATGGCGGCCGATGCTGACCCAACGAATGCTGTGGCTTGGTACTACCTTGGCGTGGCAGAGCGATCTCTCGCAAGGTTTAACTTGGCGATTGCTTCATTCGACCATGCGATTGCGATTGAGCCAGCTAACCTAGCAGCCCTCAATGGAAGGGGCCTTTGCCATATGGGCGCCATGGATTATGCAAAAGCACTTTCTGATTTCGCTTTGGCGATTGATATTAATCCAACATATCGGCAGGCAATTGGGAATCGCGCTAGAGTCATGCTGAGGTTAGGTAGGCATGACGCATCGGTGAAAGATGCATCTCTCTTGATACAGATGGACTCTACCGACTTCAGGGCGTGGGAGTGCCGTGGCGAAGCCCGCGAAGGATTGGGCGAATCGGAAGGGGCTATTCAGGACTATGGAATGGCTCTGACTCTGTGTCCTAGTCGTGTTGTCGCAAGGAGACGGAGAGCCTTGTTGCTGGCAGCGAGTGGTAATGTCGCGGGTGGATTGCTGGATATCGAAATTGCTTTACAGGTGGCGCCTCTCTCAAGCAATCTGTATAAAGTGAGATCCAAAGTTCGACTGATGGCCGGTGATGTTGTTGGTTCCGAAGCCGATATGAAAACCGCATTGAATCTGAGGGGTGATGTCGAGATGACAGATGCAAACAGCAGTGATCTTATTGACGAAGAAGGCGGGGAGGGTCCCCCGAGGCCTCGGTGGATAGTTGCCGAGAGAAGGAAGGGCGTGACAATGGATGCGCGTGAAATCCCCACAGGTACGACCGACCAGCCAAGACCAACCCTTTGGCATCCCGGCATCGGCAAGCGCGGCATGACCGCGCTCCACTTTGCCGCCTATTGCGGCGACCCGGAGAGGGCGAAGGCGGCGATCGATCGCGGGTGCAAAGTGAACGCCGTCGATTGGAATGGGGACACCCCGCTGCATTGGCTCGGGTCGATGGCGGCATCGGGTGGTGACCGATTGGCGGTCCTGGAGTTGCTGGTGCAGCACGGCGCCGAAGTCAATGTTAAGAATGAGGGGGGAGAGACAGCGTTGAGTTTGGCGCGCGAAGCTGGCTCGGATCCAGGCGACGAGTTGGCGAACGCGCTCGTGCGGCTTGGAGCAGTGGAGTGAGTGAGAAGACGTTCGCGTGGGGTTGACGTTCTGCTGAGGAACGGGCGCGCCAACACGAACTTGGCCAGGGTCCACTCTCCAACCAAGCAAGCAACCAAGCAACTCGACGAGCGCACGCCTGACGCGTGGTAAAACGCCACCCGACCCCATCCGACCAGAATGCTCCTCGGCTACCAAACCAACAGCCTGCAGAACCACCGCCTGCCCGACGCCCTCGACCTCCTGGTCGCCCACGGCTTCGAAGCGGTCGCCATCACCCCAGACACCTGCCACCTCGATCCCGCCCACACCACCGACCGCGACCTCGACGACCTCGCCCAGCACCTGCGCACCCGCCGCCTGCACCCGGTCATGGAGACCGGCGCCCGCTTCCTTCTCGACCCCACGCAAAAGCACGAACCCACCCTGATGACGCGCGACTCGGCCGCGCGTCAGCGCCGCTTCGACTACACCCGCCGCACCGCCGCCATGGGCGCGCGCCTTGGCGCCCAGGTCCTCTCCTTCTGGGCCGGCATCGACCGCTCACCTGGCCCGGACAGCCGCGACCGTCTGCTGGACGGCATTCGCCAGACCACCGCCCTCGTGCGCGCCGCAGGCCTAGTGCCGTCGCTCGAACCAGAACCAGGAATGGCCGTCGAGACCTTCGCCGACTGGCTCACCGTTCGGCAAGAGCTGGGAAAAGAGGCTCCCGATCTGACCCTCGACATCGGCCACCTTTACGCCGTGTGGGAAGGCGAACCGACCACCGTGATCGCCGCCGCCGGCCCCTTCCTGCGCCAGGTTCACCTCGAGGACATGCGACGCGGAGAGCACGACCACCTGCTGCCAGGCGCCGGTGACGTCGACTTCGCAGGTGTTCTAACGGCACTCAAGAAGGCTGGTTACGGTGGCCCAGTGTGCTTCGAACTGTCGCGCTCGAGCCATCAGGCACCGACCGCGGTGGCGGTTTGCCGAAGTCTTTGGGGGCAGCACGTCGGCGGAACCCGTCGTTGACCGGGGTCCGGCCGGACGCCTACTGTTCCCCCCTTCTCCGGCCGCGGCCGGGCTAGCACCGAACTGCCTTAGACCAAGTCATGAGACTCTGTCCGTCCGTCGAGGGCTCCGCGTCCCCCCTGATCACGCACCGCATCGGCGTCGACGTCTGCTTGGCTCGTCAAGTCGCGCTCTATCACAAGTGCCACCGCTGCATCTACCGCGATCAGGCAGCCAACTGGGAGCCGGCAGAGTCGCCGCTTGGCATGGTGAACATGCACAGCGCCGAGGAGCCGACGCACCTGGATGTCAGGCCGCTTGAGATCGGCCCACCGCCGTCGAAGCGCGCGCCATCGAAGAAGACGGCTGCCAAGAAGGCCAGCCGGACGATCGACGCCGCGAGCTGACGCAGCCTTCGGTCAGCCCTTGTAGGTCGCGAGCAACTTGCGCAGGGCGAGTTCGGCTTCGACGAACCGCTGGGTGAGCTGGGGCGCTAGCCGCCGCGACTCCTCAAGCTTGTGGTAGCGGGTCGCCACCTGCATCTCTTCGCAGGCATTCTGCAGCAGGCGCGCGCCGAGGTTGCCCGACGAACCCTTGAGGGAGTGGGCGGCGCGTTCGGCCTTGTCGAAGTCACCCGCCGAGAGGCCTTCGGTGACGGCGGCAACCTTGCTCGGGCCGTCTTCCAGGAACATCTGGATCAAGTCGATCACCAGTTCGGGGTCGCCGTCGTCCGCGAACGACAGCAACTCTTCCATCACACTCATGTCTAAGACTTGTTCCATGCTTCTCCGGTCGTCCCGGGCATGAATCGGCTTGATGAAGAGCGAACTTGATGGCCGAAGCGCGGGTCATCCCTTAGCGGCGGCCCGAACTTCGCTGTCCGTCAGCAGGCGCTTGCTCGACTTGCCGACGGCAAGGACGCGTTGCACGCAGTCGTCGGTCGGCTCGATGCCGAGTCGTTCCAGGACAAAAGCCGCGTTGGACTTGCCCGCCATCGGGCCAACCGCGATGCGCTGCTGCAGCCCGACCATGTTGGCGGGCACACCGGAGTAGACCGAGTCGGCGAGCTCGACATCGCCCTTCTTGAAGGCCTTGATGACGGCGGCCGCGTGCACACCGGTGCCGGTTTCGAAGGCGTCGGTGCCGAGCACTGGATAGTTGTGCGGGATCTCGACCGCCAGGGCCTTGGCGGCGGCGGCGACATACTCGGGAAGGCTGCGCAGGTCGTTGTCGATCCAGCCCATCAGTCGGCAATTGACCAGCAGCAGATCCATCGGCGCGTTGCCGGCGCGTTCGCCGACACCGAGCGCCGTGCCATGCACCCGATCGGCCCCGGCCTCGATCGCGGCGAGGCAGTTGGCGATGCCGAGATCACGGTCGCGGTGACCATGCCAGTCGACGCCGAGAGACTTGTCGTGCTGGTCGGCCAGTTCGCGCACGAAGCGAACGACGGCGCGCGTGCCTTGCGGGGTGGCGTGGCCAACGGTGTCGCAGACGCAGAGCCGCCGGGCGCCGAGTTCGATCGCCGCGGTGTACAGCGCCTTGATGGTGTCGGGCCGGGCCCGGGTCGTGTCTTCGGTCACATACATGACCGGCAGGTTGTGCTGCTTGGCGAACGACAGGGCGTCGCGCGTGTTCTGCAGCATGCGTTCGAGCGTCCAATCCTCGGCGTATTGGCGGATGTAGCTGCTGCCGATGAACGCACAGACCTCGATCGGCATGCCGGCCTTCTGCGACATCTCGACCACGGGCTCGATGTCGCTGACCACCGTGCGGCAGGCGACGTTGGCGCCGATGCGCAAGCGGTTCTTCGCGATGTGCTGAGCGAGCTTGAGGATGTCTTCGCGCGGCCGACCGCCAGCGCCCGGCAAGCCGAGGTTGGCGGTTTGGATGCCGAGGCGGTCCATGCGTTCGAGCAGATCCAGTTTCTGTTCGAGCCCCGGGTCACTGACGGCGGGCGACTGCAGGCCATCGCGCAGCGTCTCGTCGTCAAACTGCAGGGGGCGGGCGGGGCGGAACGTGCCGGCGGTCACGTTCCAGTCGTGGATGAGGTCCGCGATGCGCGTCATGGGTCGCGAGTATGCCGTGGTGTGGCCAGCGCGAAGATGGGGAACCGTGGCTTCCTGACTGGGTGATGTGCCGTCATGATCCGCGCGTGATCGTGATGAAGTTTGGCGGCACCTCGGTTGGCGATGCGAGGTCGATCCGTCAGGTCGTGCAGATCGTTCGCGAGCATGGCAACCGGCGGCCGGTGGTCGTGGTGTCGGCTCATGCGGGGGTCACCGATGCGCTGTTGGCGCTCGCCAAGACCGCCGAGAGCGGCGAGGTCGACGTGGGCCCGATCGCCGATCGCCATCGCGGCATTCTGCGTGATCTGGGGTTGTCTACGGACTTGCTGGACGCGCTGCTCGGCGAGCTCGCCGATCTGGCGCGCGGCCTGCGGTTGGTCGGTGCCGCCAGTGCGAAGGCCATCGACTTGATGGCGAGCTTTGGCGAACGCTGCAGTGCTCGCACGGTGGCCGCGGCCATGCGGCACGAAGGCATGGCGGCGACGGCGGTCGACGCGTTCACCGCGGGGCTGCGCACCGACAGCATGTTTGGCCGTGCGCGTCCCCTGCCGGACGATGGCCGCATCGCGGCGTTCCTGGCGACGGTTGAAGGCGTGCCCGTCGTCACCGGGTTTCTCGGGGCGGACGAACAGGGCAACATCACCACGCTGGGTCGTAACGGCAGTGACTTCTCGGCGGCGCTGATCGGCGTCGCCGTGGCCGCGGAGGAGATCCAAATCTGGAAGGACGTCGACGGCGTTCGCACGGCCGATCCGCGGTTGGTTCCCGGCGCCTTGCCGATTCGCAGCATGAGCTTTGCTGAGGCCTGCGAGCTGGCGTCGTTTGGCAGCAAGGTGCTGCATCCAGCGGCGATGGTGCCAGCGATGCAGCGCGGCATTGCATTGCGCGTGCGCAGCACCCTCGACCCACGCGCCGTCGGCACCACGATCGAAGCCGCGGTGCCAGCATCGCGGCCCCCGGTGCGAGCGATCGCACATCGCGCCGGCATGGCGCTCGTGACCGTGACGTCGTCGCGGCTGGTCAGCCAACACAGTTTTTTGGCGCGCGTGTTCGGTGAATTGGCGGCGGCCCAATGTGATGTGGGGCCGGTGGCGGTGGCGGCAGCGGCGGTGACGTTCGCGATCGAAACCACGTTGCTGGCGGATGTGCTGGCGCGCCTCGCCACACTTGGGGAAGTGCAGATCGAACGCGAGCAAGCGGTGGTGGGTGTCGTCGGGGATCCGCAGGCGCTGGCTTCGCGCGGGGCGGCGGACGTGTTGGCGACGCTGGCGGCGGCAGGCATCTGTGTGCGCTGCGCTGGGCAAGGAGCGTTGGCCAGCACCGTCTCGTTTGTGGTGAGCGCGAGCGACTTGGCCAAGACGGTGGGCTGGCTGCACGCGCGCTTCTTTCCGGCAGGCTCGTGATGCGCCGACCTCGCCTCGCCACGGCCATGCTGCGCGACGCCGCCCTCGTGGCCGCCATTGCGGTGCTTTGCGTGCAGGTGCTGCGCCGGTGGATCGGCGATCGGTACTTGGTTCCGACCGGCAGCATGGAACCGGTGTTTCACGGCCACCCAGAGCACGGCGACATCGTCTTCGTCAGCAAGTGCGCGTCAGCAGGTTCCCAACGGCGGCGCGACCTCGTCGTCGTGCAGCACCCGAGCGAACCGGGCCAGCAGATGGTGAAGCGCATCGCCGCCCGCGGTGACGATCGCGACGCCTGTTGGATCGACATTCGCCAGGGCGATGTGTGGCTTGGGCCTGACGAGCAACGCATGCAGCGCGAGCAGAAGGACCCGCTGCAAGCGCGTGGGCAGCGAGTCTTGTGGAGTCAGGGCACGGCGCCTGGGAACGACGACGAACGGCTCGACACCCACAGTCTCGTGGCGACGGCCGGTGGGTTCTCGCTGCCGGCGATGTCGAGCCTGGTCGATGCGCGCACACTGTTCACGTCGGCATCGCGAGCCGCCCGTCGTCGCAGCGGGCAGGACCGCCTGCTGCCGGCAGGGTTCTTTGGCACCAGGAAGCCGGTCGACGCGACCTTCATGGATGCGGCCGGTGGGCGCATCGAAGCTGGCCGCGATGCGGCGGTCACCGATGTCAGCATGGAACTGGATCTCGCGGCCGTGGGTGGCGACGTGCTGGCGACGATCGAGACGCGCGGCGAAGCGTTGACGTTCCATTGGCAGCCCAGCACTGGTCGCGTCGTCTTGTGGCGCGATGGCGTCGAGGTGGCGGCGACGACGTTGCCAAACGGTGAACGGGCGCAGCAGCTCGAGTTCGGGCTGCTCGATGACCGCGCGTTCTTTTGTCTGGATGGCGAGCGAGAGCAGTTGTTTGTGGTGCCGCGCCGTCCGGAGTGGGTGGATCGCGGCGGTGGTCTGCCAGTGGGCGCGCGCACGCTGGCCTACGTTGGCGTGGTCGCGACCGCCGATGCGGCGACCTTGATCGTGACTGGCTGGCGCGTGCTTCACGACGTCTTCGCCTGGCGCGAATCGATCATTGGGTTGCCTGGGCAGGCTGGCACCTGGCCGCGCTTCGTGCGCCCCGACGAGTGGTTCTTGCTTGGTGACAGCGCCTTCGACAGTCGCGACAGCCGCCATTTCGGCGCGGTCGCCGCGACGACGTTTTTGGGGGTGCCTTGCTGCGTGCTCGGACCGTGGCCGCGTTCGCGATGGGTGCGCCCATGAACGCGCCGGACGACCAGCCGGCCACGCCACCGGAGTCGCGCTTCCTGCTGGCTGCCGGCACGATTCTCTACGGGGTGATGATGCTGGTGGCCCTGCTGTGGCTTTGGTTGCGCGACCGCATGGAAGCGCTGCCGCCGGCGGCGGTCGGCACCCACGGCCCTTGGCTGGCGTCGGCAATCGGCCTTGGCGTCGGCTGGTTGGGTGCCTGCGCGCTGGCGATCGTCAATCCTCGCGTGGCGCGCATGCGCGAACTCGAAGCGGTGGCCAAGCGGTCGTTCCAAGCCTCTGGCGAGATGGCGGCCATTCTGTTCGTGACCGTCGGCGCCATTGCTGAGGAGTTGTTCTTCCGACTGGCCGCTCAAGATGCATTCGGAGTGACCGGATCGGTTGCCGTGGCCGTTCTCGTGAATAGCTACCTAGCCGGCTGGCGATGGATACCCGTCTCCTTGCTGCACGCGCTGGCCCTCAGCCTGATCGTGCAGCAGGGCTTTGGTCTGCTCGGCTCGACGACGGCCAGTGCTGTCATGAACTATCTCAATTTGCGGAGGATCCAGTGCAGTTGAAGCGCACCACCAAGTCTGTTCTCGCGGCGCTCGCCGTGGCGGCCGTCCCTGCGTTTGGTCAGAACCAGCCGCCGGCAGCCAAGCCGGAGCCGATGTTGTTGCCACAACTTGTCGTGTTGCCACGCAACAGCAAGGAGATCGCGATTGATGGGTCGCTGTCGGATTGGATGGAGTTGCCTGCCGTGCGACTCGACGACCGCCGGCAGTTGTCGGGCACGGCGCAGAATGCGTGGCGCGGCCCGAACGACCTCAGTGCACAGGCCTTCTTATTGTGGGATGAGACGGCGCTCTACATCGGTTGCGCCGTGAAGGACGAATGGCATCGCGCGCTCGACGCCAAGACGTTGCAGCTGACAGAAATTCCCGCGGCGGATTCGGTGGTTCTGACCTTCGATCCCGATCGCGACACTCGTGCGACCGGTGTTGACCCGGGGCGGCGTGAAGACCGCGAGTTTTGGTTGGCGGACGAGAACAGTCGCGAGGTGGTGCAATGGGATCGCATGCGCGGCACCGCCCGTTCGCTCGATGCGGCGACGGCGCGCGTCGTCGTCCTTCATGACAAAGAACATGGCATCACGACCTACGAGGCGCGCATTCCATGGACGGAGATCCTGCCGATCGGTCGGCAAGTGAAGCCAGGCCTCGTGGTGGATGTGCAGATCGTCGTCAACGACTTCGATGAGAGCACCGACGGCATGGCGCAGACCCGCGCCGGACTGACCTTTGGCTGCAACAACATCGTCGACCCCGGCCTGCTTGGCAGCTTGATGCTCGTCGCCGATGTGGCGGCGTTGCAGGGAGCCGTGCCAAGCTTTCCACCGAAGCCTGGCGTGGCTGTCGCGGCCCTGCCGGGGGACGAATACTGGCAAGCGCTGACGGCCAACCTGCTGGCGTCACCGCCAGTCGCATTCACTGGCAAGGGTGCGCCGTCCGAGTGCGGCGGCGTCAAGCGCGTCGCGGTGCTTGAGGAGATCGACAGCCATTGCGCCCGCATGCCGCGCGTTGATTTCTTGGAACTGCACCAACGCATTCACCGGCGCATGGTGCGCGAGGTCGCGGGCATCGCCGCGCGTGGTCTGCCACTCTTTTGGCAGCAACGAATGAAAGCCGTTTCGAAGGCGGCGGAAGACCCGGTGCCTGAAGGCTCCGTGCGGGTGTTTCGCTTGCCGATGGGCGGCTGGCTCGTGCGCTCGGCACTGCGCAACTTTGCAGTGGATGCGACGGGCGCCGATGCGGCCGAGTTCTTGCTAGGCGGCATCGAGTTTTGTGTGTTGACGCAGCCCATCGAGATGGTGCGACGGAACGACCAATTGTTGCTGCGCATGTACTTCGCGGAGCCGCCGCGACCGGTGTTCACCCACATCGCGTTCCATCTGCCGATGGTGCCCATGGAGTCAATGACGCTGATCGAACCGGGCAAGGCGTACGGCAGCGGCACCGGCGCCAAGATTCACACCATTGGCCACAAGCTGGCGAATGGGGCGGTGACGTGGAGTTGTTCGTACCGGGTCGACGTGCCGAAGGGGCCGAGTCTGTTGTTCGTGGGGCCCGACATGTTGCCCACCGAGATCGACAGCGGCGGCATCGACTTGGCGATCGTGTCGCCGCGCAACCCGGCTCTGATCGAGATCGTGCGCAAGGTCGGCCCGGACATGGTGATCGTCGACGACACGTTCCTGTGCCAGAGCAATCACGAAGTCGAGCGCTTGTCGCTCGAGTCGATGCACTTGGTTCAGCGGGCGCTGTTGCCGATCCCGTCGGTGTTGCTGGCGCCAGGCGAATCGTGGACGGTCACCAAGAAGAAGCAGTGAGACAACTACTTGGAGTTGCCGAGCAGTCGCTGCCAAGTCGGCGCGTAGTGCTGCTGCATGCGCTGCGCCAAGAACTCCGCGAACTTCGGTAGCAGCGCCGAACTGCGGGGACCGACCTCGCCGCCGTGCAGCGCGCGGGCATCGAGGTGCGTGACTGGCGCGATGTCGCGCAGGGAGCTCGAAAGGAAGATTTCGGCGGCGCCGCGCAGTTCGGCCGTCGTGATCGCCCGCTCCGCGACCCGTTCGCCGCAGGACGGCAAGAACCTCAACAACAGCGCCCGCGTGATGCCAGCCAGAATGCCGGCGTCGAGCGGTGGTGTGCACCACACACCATCGAGCAGTGCAAACAGATTGGAGGTCGAGGCCTCGGTCAGCAAGCCGTCGGCATTGCACATCACACAGTCGGTGGCGCCCAAGGCTTTGGCCTCGGCGAGACCGAGCACGTTGTTGAGATAGTTGCCGCTCTTCGTCGCCGGATCGAGCGCGCGACGGTCGTTGCGCAAACGATCGATGATGGCGAGCCTCGACGGCTTGCCAGACATTGGCGTCAGGGACCGCACCATGACGACCCAGCATGGCTTGCCGTTCGCGTAGGCAAGGTCGATGTTGGGCGCATCCCCGAGTCCGCGGGTGACGATCAAGCGCACGTAGTAGTCGCCGGGACCGGCCGCGGCGATCGTCGCCGCGATGCGGCGTGCGATCGTCCCTTCGTCGAGGTCGAGCTGCATGCGGATGGCGGCGGCGGAGAGTTGCAGGCGCGCCCAATGTTCTGGCCATCCGAACGGCACCTCGCCGACGGTGCGCACGACCTCATAGATCGAGTCGCCGAACAAAAACCCGCGGTCGAGCACGGGGATTCGCGCGGCGGCTTCCTGGGTGATCAGACCATCGACGTTGCAAAGGTTCGCCATGGGGGCGCGGATGGTAAGCTCGCCCGCCTGCATGTGCGGCTTCATCTCGATCTACGGTCCTTCCAATTCCGACGCCATCCACGACGCGCTATCAGGGCTGCTAGCGATCCAACACCGCGGCCAAGACGCGGCGGGAGCGGTCACCTTCAAGGACCGTTTCCAAGCGAAGAAGGGGCTCGGCCTCGTGCGCGAGGTGTTCCAAGACAAACACCTGCATCGCCTGCGCGGGCATCTGGTCGTGGCGCACGTGCGCTACCCGACGGTCGGCCTTGGTGAAGACACCGACGTGCAGCCGTTCTGGCTCGATTACCCCGTTGGCACGGCGATGGCGCACAACGGCAACGTCACCAACTTCCACGAGCTGAAGCGCACCTACTTCGGTCAGCGCAACATCCATCTGGGCAGCAACTGCGACCTCGAAGTCGTTCTCTATGTGTTTGCAGATGCACTGATGCGGCGGCTGGCAGACCCGATCACGGTCGATGACGTGAAGGCGGCGGTGAAAGAAGTGTTCGATCGTGTGAAGGGCGCCTACTCGGTGGTCGGCATCACCAGTGAAGGCATGTATGCGTTCCGCGATCCGTACGGCATCAAGCCGTGCATCTTCGGCAAGAAGGTGACGCCGGAAGGAACGTGGTACGCGGTCGCTAGTGAGTCCGTCGTGCTCGATGTCGCGGGCTACACGATCGTGCGCGACCTCAACGCCGGCGAGATGCTGTGGATCGGCAAGGACCGGGTGCCACACATCCTGCAAGTCGGCAACAAGCCGCACCGCCCGTGTATCTTCGAATACGTCTACTTCGCGCGCCCCGACACGTTCCTCGACGGCACCTCGGTCTACGAAGCGCGCATGGAGCTCGGACGCCGCCTCGGCCGCGCGTTCCTTGCCACCAAGCTGCAAGCGGATGTTGTGATCCCCGTGCCCGAATCCGCGCGCACCGCCGGGCAGACGATGGCGGACGAGATCGGTCTGCCATGCCGCGAAGGGTTCGTGAAGAATCGCTACGTCGGCCGCACCTTCATCATGCCCAACGACAAGGCGCGGCAAGCGACGATCCGCGCCAAGCTCAATCCGATCCGGGCTGAGTTTGAGGGCAAGCGCGTCATCATCCTCGACGACTCGATCGTGCGCGGTAACACCAGTCGTCAGATGGTCAAGATCGCGCGGCAAATGGGCGCTGCGAAGGTCTATCTCGCCTCGTATTCGCCACCGCTGATGTTCCCGTGTCTCTACGGCATTGATATGTCGACGAAGCGCGAGTTCGTCGCGCGCGGCCGCACGCATGAGGAGATTGCGAAGGAACTCGGGGCGGACTTCGTGCTCTACCAAACGATCGAGCAGATGGAGGATGCGGTGCGCACGGCCGGCAACAAGAAGCTCGAGTTCTGCAAAGCCTGCTTCATGGGCACGTATCCGACCGGTGACATCACCGAACAGATGATCTCCGACATCGAGCAGGATCGTCTCGCCGCCAGCAACAACTGACCGCGGCGGCGGTCAGGTTGCAGGCCGACGTCTAAGCACGCGGCCAGTCAATCGGCCAAGCGCTGCTTGCGGACGCGGCCACGCAGCTTCGGCACCAGCAGCAGGGCTTCTCGCGCGATCTTGCTGTCCATCTTCGACTTGCCGACGCGGCGATCGACGAAGTGGATTGGCACTTCTTGCACACGGAAGCCAGCGCGCACCATGCGGAACGCCATCTCGATTTGGAACGCGTAGCCCTGGGCCGACACGGCGGCGAGGTCGAGCTTGCGCAGCGCCGCCACGTGAAAGCAGCGGAAGCCGGCGGTGTTGTCGCGAATGCCCGACGACAGCACAACCCGCGTATAGAGATTGGCGCCGCGCGACAGCAGGCGACGTTTGAAGTCCCAGCCGACGGTGCAGCCGCCCTTCACATAACGACTGCCGATCACCAGTTGAGCATCGCGCGAGGAGTAGACCAAGCGCGGCAGATCCCACGGCGCATGGCTGAAGTCCGCATCCATCTCACACACACGCTCGTAGCCGCGTTCGATCGCGAAACGAAATCCAGCCAAGTACGCAGTGCCGAGACCCTGCTTGCCCTGGCGATGCAGAACGTGGATGCGGCGATCGGCCGCGGCGAGGCGATCAGCAATCGCACCAGTGCCATCTGGCGAACCGTCGTCGACCACCAAGATGTCGGTATCGAGATAGGTGTGGATCGCTTGGACGATCGACTCGAGGTTGTCTTTCTCGTTGTAGGTCGGAACGACGACGAGCGTGCGCCACGGTGCTTGGTGCGGCCGCGTCGGCACCGGACCGTCCCCACGTTCGCGGCCACGCTCGGCGGCGGCGCGGGCGGCGACTTCTTCCTGGCCTTGCAGCACGACTAGGCGCTGGCTGTTGATGCCCGAACGCACGAGCGGTTCGGCGGCTGCAAAGTCGGCAACGACAACCAGTGGTTCCGCCAGCGTGCGCGGCCCTGGTTCGGCGGTAGTCGACGGACGGAGTAGCGGTTCGCGTGCTGGTTCAGTCACGGGGCCGCGCGTCCATGGCGCGCGTCGCGGCAGCTTAGCGAGGGCCGCGGCGCGAACGAGTTCGAGCGGCGCATTCTTGCCGCGTGGCATCGCGCGCATTCCCACTCACGCGCCCTCTCACATCGTCAGTTCCGCATGCCATCGGCTCTGCCGCGAGCCCGTCGGCTCACTGAGGCCACTCTCCACGCCAACTGTGACCCAGCGCCGTCAGGGCGCCGCGCGCCGCTTCGAACCGATCTGCCGAGACGAGCAGGTAGTCGGTGTCGTAGGTCGAGATCGCGAACACCGGCACCTTCGCGTTCGCCAAGGCACCGCACAACGACGCGAGAATGCCGATCGTCGTCATCGGTACCACGCCAACGATGCCGAACGCCACCTTGTCGCGCTCCTGGGTAACCGCGGCCGGGACGTGTTCTTGCGAGCACACAATGGACAGTTCGGTGGGTGTGCTCGTGATTGTGACGAACGGCCCGCGCGCCCACGACGGCACCTCGGCGCCCGCGGGCAGTCGCGCGATCGCGAGGCGTTGGGGGTGCACGGCAAAGACAAAGGTCGGGTCCGACATGGGGAGGATTGGAGCGTTCGTGCAACCAATCGACACCACCTTGTCCAAGGCCCTCACCCGCTTGGCGTCGACCGCGTAGCATCCGGCCCCGTTCGCGCCCTTTGGTGCGACCAACAAGGAGAACCGATGCGACTCGCTGTCATGCCCCTGCTCGTCTTTGCCACCGCTACAACGGTGGCGCAGTCTCCGACGTTTGCTCCGCCCGTTCGCCTGAAGGCTGGCGACAAGTTCCTCGGCGAGAACCGGCTCTACCCATCGCCTGTCTATCAAGACATGAACGGCGATGGCCAGGCCGACATCGTGGTGGGCGACCTGCGTGGGCACCTGACCGTGGCCCACCGTGCGGCCGGTGCGACCTTTGGTGATGAGGCCAAGGTGATGGCTGCCGACGGCAAGATCCTCGATCTGCAAAACTGGTGATGCATCGGCATGAGTCCACAGTTCGTGGACTTTGATTCCGACGGCCAGCTCGACATCGTCGCGGGCATCTTCGATGGCTCCCCACACTTGGTGCGCGGCACCGAGCAGGGTTGGGGCAAGCCTGAGCAGATCTTCGATCGCAACGGCGAGCGCATCGTGCTCAACGCGTTTTGGAACTTCGACACGAAGAAGTGGGACTCGACCAACAAGTTCGACGCCAAGGGTCAAGGCAAGAAGGGCAGCGACGGCGAAGGCCAGATCACTTCGGCGGTGGCGTTTGACTGGGATGGCGATGGCGACCTCGACCTGTTGCTCGGCGACTACCGCAGCGGCAAGGTCTTCCGCCGCCTCAACGAGGGCACCGCGCAGAAGCCGGCGTTCTCACTCGTCAACGAATTGGTGCACGCTGCCGGTCAACCGATCGATGTGCCAGGGAAGGTGGCGACGTTGCGTCTCGTCGATTGGAACAAGGATGGGTTGCTCGATCTGGCGTGCGGCAGCATGGGCGATCCCTACGGCGAGGGCGACGGCGGCGGCGTGTTCCTGTTCCTCAACACCGGCAGCCAGCAGGCGCCAACGTTCGCGGCGCCAATGACATTGGTGGAGTGCAGCAAGAAGGGGGCTACCGAACCGACACGGCCGGACTCAGGTCTCTACATGGACTTTGGCGACCACGACAGCGATGGCGACTTCGATATGGTGGTGGGTGGGTACTCGCATTGGCAGCCCGCGGCCGTTGTGTTGACAGCGGCGCAAGAGGCGCGCGTTGAGCAGCTGAAGGCGGAGATCGCGCTGTTGAGCAAAGACATGACGGCGATCCACGAGGCGATGAGCAAGGCGACGGCAGGGCTTGATGAAGCGGCCGCCACCAAGAAGCGCGATGAGATGTATGCAGCGCGCAAGGACGAGCTGTCCGGGATCGGCAAGAAGAGGCAGACGCTGCAACAAGAACTCGACCCGCTGGTGCCGGGTGCCAAGCGCGTCAGTTATGTGTGGCTCTACGAGAACGTCGGGGCCAGTGCGAAGGCGCCGGCGTCGCCGCGGTAGGGCCGTTTAGGCGTACGCACCTTCAGCTCCGTCGCGTTCGAAGGGAGCGATTGGTTGGTCGAGGGTCGAAGACGCGTGGCATTTGGCCCACCCTGGAAACAACGGCCCCCGCTCAGTATCAGTCAGTCCGTGACCAAGACGTTCGAACCCAAGGCCGCCAAGGCCCGCCTCCTCCAACTCGTCCGCGAACGCGCCTACAAGGACGGCATCGACATCGTGCTCGCCTCCGGCAAGCGCTCGACCTTCTACATCAACGGCAAGAAGGTCAGCCTGCACCCCGAAGGCCTGTGGCTGATCGCCAAGCTCCTGCTCGAGCGCCTCAAGCAGCACCCCGAGATCACCGCGGTCGGCGGCCTCACCCTCGGTGCCGACCCACTCGCCAGCGCCGTCGCCGCCCTCAGCTACGAGACCGGCCAGAACCTCAAGGCGTTCCTCGTTCGCAAGGAAGCGAAGGGCCACGGCACCGGGTCGCGCATCGAAGGGGACCTCGACAAAGGCGAGAAGGTCGCGATCCTGGAAGACACCGTCACCACTGGCGGCTCCGCCAGAAAGGCGATCGAGGCCGTGCTCGAAGTCGGGGCTGTGCCTGTCGTCGTCATGGCGATCGCCGATCGCGAAGACCCGGATGCCGACGCGTTCCGCAAGGAGTTCAAGGTCGAGTGCTTGATCACCCTGAGCGAGATCCGCAAAGGCTGAACGTGCGCACCGTCGCGATCGTGCCGGCGGCTGGCCGCGGCGAGCGCATGGGGGCGGACAAGGCGTTGCTGCAGCTTGGGGCGCAGACCGCGATCGAGCGCTTGGTCACCACCTGCCGGGCGGCGGGAGTCGAGCACGTGCTCGTCGTGCGTCGCCAAGGTGCACAGCCGCTGCCCGCGAACCTGTTGGCCGAAGTGATCGAAGTGCCGGCTGGCGGTGAGATGGCCGACAGCTTGCGCGCGGCCGAGGCGAAGTTGGCGGCGGACGTCGCGATCGTCGTCGTCTTCCCGGTGGACCACGCGTTGGTCGAAGCGGAGACCGTGATGGCGATCGTGGCGATGGTGCAGCGAGAAGGTGGCGTGGCGTTGCCGTTGTTTCGTGGCAAACCAGGCCACCCGGTGGCGATGACCCGTTCGGTGTTCGCGGAGATTGCGGTGCCGACGGCCGTGCTGCGCGACCTCGTCAAGAAGGACAAGGCGCGCGTGCGGGTTGTGCCGTCGGCCAATCCGTGGGTGCATGCGGATCTCGACCGCCCCGAAGATCTGCGGGCCGCGATTTGCGCGTTGCATGGCGAACCGTGGAGCACCGTCGCGCAGATGTTTCGCCACCGCAGCCATCGCGCCTATCTCCCGGATGCGCTGCCAGAGGGCCAGATCGAACGGCTGGTCGACGCGGCGCGGTATGCCTCGACGTCGAGTTTCATCCAAGCGTATGCCGTGGTTGCCGTTCTCGATCCCGTGGTGAAGGGCGACTGCGCGCGGTTGTGTGGTGGGCAGGCGCACATCGTGCAGGCACCGGTGTTCTTCGCGATCTGTGCTGACTTGCACAAGATCGCGGCGGCGTGCGGTCGCCATGGCACACCGCTGCAGGCGCAGAGCTTTGAGCTGTTCTTGCAGGCGACGGTGGACGCGGCGTTGCTTGGCCAGAACCTGCAGCTGGCGGCGGAAGCGGAGGG
>CANEYR010000017.1 GCA_947444055.1 Planctomycetota bacterium | reverse complement strand
CACCTCGGTCGGTAGCACCTTGGCAACACGTCCCAGCAGACCGAGGCAAGTATCGACATGACCTTGCTGCAACTTGAGTCGTGCAAGGTGGTAATCCGCGATCGGCACATGCTCGGCGGCGCTGGCGAAGGCGCTAGCGGCGCGCTCCAAATGCCCTAGTTGCGCGAGCTCGAGACCCGCTTGCAGCGATGCCATCGGCGACACCGTCGGATTCTGCAACACCTGGTCGAGGCGGGCGGTGGCTTCGCTCGGCCTGCCGAGTTCGCGCAAGATCGTGGCTTCTTCGAGCAAGCGCTGTGGGCCGTAGCGTGCGTCCAACGCCGTCTTGTTCTGCGCGAAGACCACGAGGGCCTCGTCGCGTTGGCCAGCCTGCGCCAGCATGCGGGCTTGGTTGAAGGCCAAGACGTCGCGCTGCTCCTCGCCACAGTCCGTGCATTGCCGTGCTTTGCCGTAGGCCGCCGCGGCTTCACCGAACTGGCCCTGCAGCATGTGCGCAAAGCCCATGAACTCGGCGGTCACCGCTAGGCCTGGCAGCTCGCGTTCGACCAGAGCCAGTTGCGCCACGGATTGCTTGATCATCTCGGCGCGCGCGGTCAGTGGCGCCCCGTGCCGGTCTTTCGCGGGCATGCCGTGCGCGAGCCGCAGCTGCACGTCGGCACTGCTGAGCAACGTCAGCGCGTCGGCTTGGCAATGGCCATTGGCCACGGCGAACCCCAGGGCAACGAGTGAGAGGGCGGCGCCGCCATAGAGCAGCGCCCGCTTGTGCGATGGCATCATCGAAGACCTCGTGGCGATCAGCCGCCGGACAACTTCTCTTGCAGCTTGAAGATCGGCAGAAAGACGGCGAGCACGATGCCGCCGACGATGACGCCCATGATCGCGATCATGATCGGCTCGATCATCGACGTCAGCCCCTTCACCTCGGCTTCGACCTGCTGGTCGTAGAACTCGGCGATCTTCTCAAGCAGTGAGTCGAGCGCGCCCGAGCGTTCGCCGATCGCCATCATCTTGACGACCATCGGCGGGAAGATGTTCGACTTCGAGAAGGGATCGGACAGGCTGTCGCCGTTGCGCACGCTGTCGCGCGCGCTGTCGACGACGCGGGAGATTACCAGGTTGCCAGCGGTGTCGGAGACGATCTCCATGGCGCCGAGGATCGGCACACCGCTCTTGATCAAGGTCGAGAACGTGCGCGCGAAACGCGACAGCGCGACCTTTTTGAACAGGATGCCGAACACCGGCACCCGCAGCATGAACTGGTCCTTCACGTAGGCGCCCTTCGGGGTCTTGCACAGCGCCTTGATGCCGGCCATCGCGCCAAACATGCCGCCGAAGATCAGGTACCAGTAGTCCCGCATGAAGAAGGCGATGTCCATGATGAACACCGTCAGGGCCGGCAGTTCGACCTCGAGCGAATCGAAGACCGGCTTGAACGATGGCACGATGCCGATCATCAAGAACGAGGCGATGCCGATGACGAGCACGAGCGAGATGACCGGGTAGGTCATCGCCGACTTGATCTCGCTGCGCAGGTGGGCGCTGGCTTCGAGGTAGTCAGCGAGGCGCGTCAGGATGATGTCGATCTGGCCCGACACTTCGCCAGCCCGGATCATGCTGACGTAGATGTGCGAGAAGACCCGCTTGTGCGGCTCCATCGACTTCGACAAGTCGGAGCCCGAACGGATGTCGTTGACGACGCGGTCGAGGCAGAACGCGAAGCCGGGGCTCTCCGCCTGGTCGGCGAGGATCTCGAGCGCTTCCAGCATCGGAATGCCCGCGCCCAACATGGTCGACAGCTGGCGCGTGAAGACTTCGAGCTCACCGCGGCGAGCCGACGACCGCCTGGCCATGCCGCGCTTATTGCCCTTGGCTTTCTGGAACCAGGACAGGAAGCCACCGGCCTTGGTGACGTCGACCGGCGTCAGGTTGCGTCGGCGCAGATCGGCCATGGCGTCGGCCTGCGAAATGGCCGAGACCGTTCCCTTGACCACCTTGCCGGCGGCGTCCTTCGCTTCGAATTTGAACTTCGTCGTCATGATCCCCTATCCCCGTTCCCGCAGTGTTTGGTGCGCTGTCGCCAACCCCTTCGTGGTCAGCGCCTAGTCGGCCATCGTCGAGGCCTCGATCTCTTGCAGACTCGTTTTGCCGCGCGATGCGTTCAGCAAGCCGCAGCGACGCAAGGTCAGCATGCCTTCGGCCAGCGCCTGCTTCTTGACGTCGGCGATGTGCGCGCGCTCGACCACCATGCGCTTCACTGGTTCCGACATGCGCATCGTCTCCAGCAAGGCGAAGCGGCCCTTGTAGCCGTTGTTGCAACGGGGGCAGCCGACGGGCTCGTAGAACTCCATGGGCAGCGCGAAGTCGCTTTCGATGAAGCCGAGACGCAGCAGCGCTTCCTTCGGCATGTCGACCTTCTTCTTGCAGTTGGGGCACAGCTTGCGCGCCAGGCGTTGCGCGCAGATGACGAGCGTCGCGCTCGCCACCATGAATGGGTCCATGCCCATGTCGACCATGCGGGTGATGGTCGACGGCGCGTCGTTGGTGTGCAGCGTGCTCAGCACTTGGTGGCCCGTGAGGGCGGCCTTGACCGCGATCTCGAGCGTTTCCTGATCGCGAATCTCACCGAGCAGCACGACGTCGGGGTCTTGCCGCAAGATCGAACGCAGCGCGGCGCCGAAGGTCAGCCCGGCCTTCACGTTCACCGGCACTTGGTTGATGCCTTCGAGTTGGTACTCGACCGGATCTTCGACCGTGACGAGGTTGATGTCGGGCGAAGCGATGTGCTTGACCGCCGAATACAGCGTCGTCGACTTGCCCGAGCCTGTTGGACCGGTGACGAGGATCATTCCGTAGGGTTGCGCGCAGGCCCACAGGTAGTCCTCCATCGCCTTCGGCTCGAAGCCGAGCGACTTGATGTCGAGGGCGAGGTTGGAAGAGTCGAGCACGCGAAACACGGTCTTCTCGCCCCACACGACCGGCAGAATGCTGACGCGGAAGTCGATCGCCTTGTTGCCGATCTTCATCTGGAACTTGCCGTCCTGCGGCTTGCGTCGCTCGGCGATGTCCAGCTTGGACATGATCTTGATGCGCGAGGTGATGTTGTTCTGCATGCGCTTGGGCAGCGTCATCACCTCGTACATCCCGCCGTCCTTGCGGTAGCGGATCAGCACCTTCTTCTCGAACGGCTCGATGTGGATGTCGGACGCCCCGGTGTTGCAGGCGTCGAGGATCATCTTGTTGACGATCTTGACGATCGGCGAGTCTTCGTCGCTGATCGCCGACAGGTCGGTGTTCTCTTCTTCGACGTCGGTCTCCTTCAACTCGACGTCAGCGTCATCGAACGACCCGAGAATGCCGTCGACGCTCTCGGTTTCTTTCTGGTAGCCCCTGCCGCGAATTTTCTCGATCTCTTCGGCCGTGCTGACGACCAAGCGCAGCTGGCAGTTGGTCAGGATGCGCAGGTGATCGAACTTGACCACGTCGAACGGGTCGGCGACGGCGATCGTGATGATGTTGCCGATCTTGTCGATCGGAAAGATCCGGTACTCGCGGGCCACGTCCTCGGGCACCGTCTCCAGGACCTCCTTGTTGAGCGTCCACTTGGCGAGGTCGATCGGCGGGATGTTCGCTGCCTTGGCGATCAACGCGATCAGTTCGTGCTCGGTCGCCACGCCCTTCTTCACCAACACTTCGGTGAAGGGTCGCTTCTGTGACTGCGCCTCGGCGAGCAACGCATCGCCGGTCGCAGTATCGAGCTTGCCGGCCTTCTCGAGGATGCCGCGCAGCTTCTTGGCAAACTGCGTCATGCTCATCGCAGAGACTTCTTCGGCGTGGTGGCACCAGGGGTGCCTTGGCGTTCCATCAAGCGCTGGAAGTCCGCTTCGTCGCCCGTGTTGTCGAGTGCATCTTCGTAGCTGATGGTGCCACTGCGGTACAGCTCGAACAGCGACTGGTTCATCGTGCGCATGCCAGCGGCACCGCCGGTCTGCACGATCGACATGATCTGGTGGGCCTTGTTGTCGCGGATCAGCGCGCGGATCGCCGGGTTGACGACCATCACTTCCGCCGCCAGGGCCCGGCCCTTGCCATGCACACGCGGCACCAACTGCTGGCACACGACGGCCTGCAGCGTCAACGACAGCATGGTGCGAATCTGCTGCTGCTGGTGCGCCGGGAAGACGTCGACGATGCGATTGACGGTCTGCTGCACGTCGGAGGTGTGCAGCGTCGCGAACGTCAAGTGGCCGGTTTCCGCCAGCGTGAGTGCCGCTTCGATCGTCTCAAGGTCGCGCATTTCACCAACGAGCACGACATCGGGATCCTGGCGCAACACCGACTTCATTGCCTTCTCGAAACCATGGGTGTCGCCGCCGACTTCCCGCTGGTTGACCAGGCAGCTCTTGTTGCGGTGCAAGAACTCGATCGGATCCTCGATCGTGATGATGTGGTTCTGTCGCGACTCGTTGATGAAGTTCACCATCGACGCAAGCGTGGTCGACTTGCCCGAACCGGTCGAACCGGTGCAGAGCACGAGGCCGCGCGGCAGATTGCAGATCCACTCGCAGACCTTCACCGGCAGTCCGATGGTCTGGAAGTCGTAGACCTCGAACGGGATCACCCGCAACACCGCCGCCACCGTGCCGCGTTGGATGAACGCGTTGGTACGGAAGCGACCGAGGTTGCTGACGCCGAACGAGAAGTCGATCTCGAGGTTCTTCTCGAACTTGGCGACTTGGTCAGCGCCTAGCACCGAGTAGACGAGTTTCTTGGTCGCCTCGGGCATCAAGGCTTCGTACTCGGTGTCGACGAGCTTGCCGTCGACACGGACCTTCGGAGGCGATCCCACCGAAAGGTGAAGGTCAGATCCACCGCGCTGAACCATGAGGTTCAACAGTTCTTCCATCGAGACCATGCAAGCGCTCCTGTGCTCGACCAGTCGGCACGACTGGACGCTCGCATGTATCGGCGGCGACGGCATCTTGCATTGAGCCGTCAGCACCAAGAACTGGCGCTACGTCCGCGGCGGCGTCGGGGTGGCACTGTCGCCGCGGACCACCGTTGCAAAACTCGACAGTGCCCTACGCGTGCTCGGTCAGGTGCTGGTCGACGACGGTCTTGCGCTTCTGCACGATCTCGATTTGCAGGAGCGGGGGCACGGCTTCGTAGTGGGCGAACTTCATGGTGAAGCTGCCTTCGCCAGCGGTCATCGACCGCAGCTGCGTCGAGTAATCGAGCATCATGGCCAGCGGGCACTGCGCCTTGATGATCTGCATGTCGTGCTCGACCTCCATGCCGGACATGCGACCGCGGTGGCTCGACAAGTTGCCGGCGACATCCCCGGTGAAGCGGTGCGGCACCTGCACGACGACGTCCATGATCGGTTCGAGCAGAATCGGCCGTGCCTTCATGTAGGCGTCATGCACCGCGCGTTCGCCTGCGATCTGAAAGCTCAGCTGGTCGCTATCGACGTCGTGGTACTTGCCGTCGTGCGCTTCGACCTGCATGTCGACGACGGGAAACCCGGCGAGTGAGCCCTTGGTGAGGAACCGGCGCGCGCCCTTCTCCACTTCGGGAATGAACTGGCGCGGGATGGAGCCGCCAACCACCGCGTCGCGATATTCAAAGCCAGCGCCATGCGTGCGCGGGGCCACGCGCAGATACACCTCGGCGAACTGGCCGCGGCCGCCGGTTTGCTTTTTGTGCCGATGATGGCCCTCGGCGCGAGCGGTGATGGTTTCGCGGTACGGAATCGTTGGCGGCCCGTGCGCAACATCGACCTGATGGCGGCGATGCAGACGCTGGAAGGTGATCTCGAGGTGCAGCGGACTCATGCCGGTGACCAGGAACTCGCCAGTTTCCTTGTCGCGCTGGTGGTGCAGCATCGGGTCTTCGGCCGCAAGCTTGTCGATGGCATGGCCAATCTTCTGCTCGTCGCCGCGCGCCTTTGGCCAAATGTGCCGCGAGTACGTCGGCTCGGGATAGCGCGGCCGCGGGAACACGATCGGCACGATCTCGGTCGTGACGCTGTCGCCCTGCGCAAAGTCCTCGATCTTGCTCACCGCGAACAGATCACCCGCCGTCACGCTGCCAATCTCCTTGGTCTGCTTGCCATGCACATCGAGCAGGTGCGCAATCTTCGCGACCCTGCCGGTGCGCACGTCGATGACGTTCTGGTCCTTCTTCAGCGACCCGCGAAAGCAGCGCAGGAACGTCAGGCGGCCGACATACGGATCGGAGACCGTCTTCCAGACCTTCGCTGCAAACGGCCCGTCGTCGGGCTGCACCATCTCGCTGAAGACGTCACTGCCAGGCTTGGCCGCACCGCGCGCACCAAAACACGTCGGCGACGGAAAGTGCAATTGCACGAACTCCAGAAACTGCGCGATGCCAAGCCCTCGCTGCGGGCAGATCGCGAACACCGGCACCAGCTTGCCGCGGGCGATGGCGCGCCGCAGGTTGTCGTCGAACTCGTTCGGATCGAGGTGGCCGGTCGACAAGTAGTGCTCCATCAAGGTGTCGTCGATTTCGGCTTCGTCCTCCTCGATCATGTCGTGGTACTTGGTCGCTTCGGGCCCTTCGTTGTGCGTCACCATGTGCACCGTGGTGAACGCGGCGCCCGCCGCATTGGGGTAGGTCACCGGCACCACGGCGTGTCCGAAGGCGGCGCGCAGTTGGGTGACGATCTGCTCGAAGCTCGTCTTGTCGTGATCCAGGTGAGTGACGACTATCGCACGGCCGTTCCCGCAATGGCCGGCCGCCTGCCACAGCTGGCGCGCGTGGAACGTCAGCGGGTTCTGCGCATTGATGCACAGCACCGCCGTCTCGACGACATCCAGAGCGGCGATCGCATCGGCGGCGAAGTCCGGGTGACCTGGCGTGTCAAACAGGTTGAACCGAACGCCGTCGAGCGGCATGCGAAACAGATGCGCCGACAGCGTCTGTTTGCGTTCTCGCTCTTCGGGCTCAGTATTGCTGAGGGTCGAACCGTCGGCCGTCGTACCGAGGCGCGTCGTGAGCCTGCAGTGATGCGCGATCGCATCGATCAGCGCCGTCTTGCCCGAGTGTCCGTGTCCAACGAGGGCAGCGTTGCGGATGTCTTCCGAACCATGAGCCATGGGTCACTCCGTTTGGGACAGGCGCCCAGCGACAGGCGCCGGAAAGCGACCCTGCGGCCACGAGGACCCTGACGGAGAGAGCCGTCGGAGCAACCGAGGCAACAGGGACGCCCCGGTTATAGCGCGATGCTCCGGATGCGGAAGCCGCGAACGGCGGTGCCGTGGTTGGTCGGCATCTCCGCAGGGTGCGGAATGTCCGCACACGGAGCCCGTGGCGCCACTGCCAACGGAGCTGACAGAACGGGGCGCGAGGGCCGCCCGGAGCGCCAAGCGCCGACTACAGCGGGTCGCCGACGACGATCTCGACGCGGCGGTTGCGCGCCTTGGTCTTTTGGTCGCGCGGGTCGTGCTGGCCGTAGCCCACCACGACAATCGCCGATTCCGCTACGCCCTGCTGAATCAGGTAGCGAGCGACGGCGTCAGCGCGCTCGGTCGACAGGTGCCGGTTGTCGCGGTACAGATCCTTCGTCTTGACGATCGGATCGCTGTCCGTGTGCCCTTCGATGTAGAAGCGCTTGCCGGCAAACTTGTTCTTCAGCACCGAGGAAACGTTGCGCAGCACTTTGTGAGCACTGTCCTTCACCTTGGTGCTGCCCGAGTCGAAGGTGACCGAGTCTTCGACGCCGATGCTGATGCGGCCGCGTCGGTAGCTGACGATGGCCTCGTCACCGACATCACGCTGCACCTCATTGAGCAGGTTCGGGGACTCTTCCTTGCCCTTGTCACTGGCCGCGTTGACGGGCTGCGGCGTGGTTGTGCGACGCTGCAGCTCTTCGTTCTCGCCGCGCAAATGCGCGACGTTGCCGCTGAGCTCGCGAATGCGCTCGTCGCGTTCGCGCAGCATGTCTTGGTAGCGCGTGGTGCAGCTCGTCGCCAACGACGAAACCACGAGCGAGAGAAGAAGGATCGACTGGCGAATCAACATGGTGCCTCCCTGACGAACGAAAACGAACTCCGAGCGGTTGGTGATGTGTGTTTGTATGGGACTAGCTTCAGCGACGCCCGCGACGCACGAGCACGAACAGAAGACCGAGAGCCACGAAGGCCATGGCGGCGAGCAACCATTGCGCGGACGCATGGGTGCGTTGCCATTGTGGCCACGTGGTGAACAAGAGGGTGACGATCGGTGCGCGTGCAAACAAGGTCACGATCGCGCCGAGAGCCAAATAGGGACCGAAAGGAATGACGGTGCCGCGGCCGAGCAAAGACCCGAGGCCGCCGAGCACGGCGCCAAAGATGCAGCCGAGGAACATCGTCAACAACGCGGACTGCCAGCCGAGGAACGCGCCGATCATCGCCATCAGCTTGACGTCGCCAAACCCCATCGCCTCGCGACGAAACACCCAGCTGCCGACCGCGCGAATCGCCCACGTGGCGCCACCGCCAGCACACATGCCAAGCACGCTGGCCAGCACGCTGCGCAACGCCGGCGGCGTCGACGCGTCGTCGGTGATGACGCCGGCTACGCCCGGCCACAAGCCAGCGAGCAACCCGACTGCGATGCCGGGCTTCGTCAGCACATCGGGCAGCAGGTAGGTATCGAGGTCGATGAACGACAGTGCGACCAACAACGCCACGAAGACCGACAACAAGCCGAACGCGCCAGCGGCCGCGCTATCGAGCGTCGCCCCATTCGCCGTGGTCACGAACACTGGGCCGTGCGGTGGCCACGCAGCCAGAGCGAAGAAGAGTGCCGCCGTCAGCAGTTCCACGAGTGGGTAACGCAGCGCGATCGGCTGCTTGCAGCAGGCGGCTTTGCCACGGAGTGCAAGCCACGCCAACACCGGCACGTTATGGAACCAGCGGACGAGGGCGCCACAGTGTGGGCAATGCGAGCGGCCACCGAGCGAACGCTGGCGCGGGTTAGGCTGCTGCAGTCGCCAAATGACGACGTTCAAGAAGGAGCCTATGCAGGCTCCTAGCAGGGCGGCCCCTACTTCGAACACCGTGCCCATGAAACGACACAACGCCGCCGTGAACCGACGGCCCAGAAGACACACCGCGTGCCGACGGAATGCGACCCCATTGGTCGCCGCGCTTCGTGCTGACCCACGAACCACGAACATCCGCGACGGGGCGGAGCATATGGTCCCGCCGGACAGAATCCACCCCTTGCTCGTTGGCAACTACGGGGGCGGGCGCCGCGATCAGCGATCGCTCAGACGCAGTTCGCGCATTCGCGGCGGCTCGCTCCCGGCTCGCACGCGCGCTGTCAGTGCGAAGCGAACGAAGGCGCCAGCGAGCACCGCGATGGAGTCGCCATCCCGCGCCTGCTGCAGTCGCCCGACGCGGCCGATGGTCATGTCGGGCTCGTTCTTGCGAACAGGGTCTGCTGGTGCCGACTGCCAGGCAACCTGCAGGTTCGGATCGGCGTCGACCAGGTGCAAAACGCCACCGTCGCGATCGACCGGAAGCTGCCGCCACGACGTGAGCCCCCGGACTGAATAGTCGGCACCCGCGGCGACGCCATAGGTGAAGGACGCGAAGAAGACGATGCTCTGACCGCGCGTTCCGAGGATCGCCGATTCGTCGCCGGTGGCGCCCGACTCCACGACCAACAGCGTGTGGAACGGCAAGTCACCTTGCAGCCCCCGAAGGTCGATGCTGCCAGCGCTGGCGAGCATGAGGCTCGTGGCGCCTTCCGTTGGGGGCGAGGGTGTCAGGATGCGTCCACGTAGGTCGATGTCGCCCGCCGCCACCAAGGCGATTGGTGATTCTTGCACGATCTCTCGCACCGTCTGAAACCGCCGCGGCGGCAAGGCTGCGGGGGCGGTCACCAACTCCAGTGTGCCAGCGATGCGCATGCCGCCGCAGGCCAGCAGGTGCACAGGCGAACCTGGGGACGTCTCCACACGCACGATGACGCCTTCGGGCACTTCGATGGTCAGGAAAGGAAACTCGGCGCCGCGGCTGACCACGATCTGGCCATCTCCGCGGTCAAAGGGCTGGCCCGGACGCAGCGTCAGGTTGCACCGCGGGTGAAACACGCCGAGGCTGCCATCGCCGGCTTCAACGCGCACGCGGGGCCTGATTACGCCGCCTCGGGCTTCAAACGAGGGCGACAGTCCATCGTCGGCTGGCATGCGGTCGCCACCGGTCGGCCATTCCGCCAACGCCACACTGTTGCCCGCGACCACACTCCATAACTGCGGCGTCGCCTGCAGCGGCGCGTTCCCTGAGTAGTCGAGCACGGAGTTGGGGCCCCGCGCCAAGGCCACGCTAATCATGTCACCCCGAGTCAGCGGCGAGGCCAGCTGGTCGCGAACGCGGCGAGGCAGGGCCCCCAAGTCAATCTCAACCGAGCAGCCGAACTCGTCGTCGAGCCGCGAGGTGAAGGCGCGCACCGCCCGCGGGATCAGTTCGACTGGCGGTGCGGCCCGCAGAGTTACTTCAAACGCAGCCGGTGTTACGGATGCAGGCAGCAGTGGCTGCGTAAAGTGCAGCAACAGGCGTGGCGCATCGGCGGGAAGTTGTTGTGGCAGATTCGGGGCCCGCAACACGAACGGCAGGTCGTTCGCGGGTGGCCGTAGCAGCGCTAGCAAGCCTGGCGGGCGATCCTGCTGCGCAGCAATGCGCACGTCGAAGGTTGTCGCTTCGGCTAGGCGACGATCATCCAATGAACGAACCGCGTCGGGCCGCGGCGAACCCGCGACCATCAGGCGATAGTTCGCACCAGGACGAAACGAGCCGTCTTGTAGATCTGCCGCTAGCGGCGGCTTTGGTTGGAACGTCAGCCAGTTGGCCCCAACAAGCAAGGAGCCGGGGACACTCTGGCCTTGCTCGTCAACAAGCGTCACCGAGTCCGCCGTGACGCTGACCGGCAAGATGTCGTGCGAAAAGTAAACCGTGATGGAGTCGTTGAGCAGCAGCGGCGGGCTGTGAGCAGCCAACGAAGGCGACGTTCGCGCAATCGAGAAGGGTGTTGAAGCTGGCTTCGCGCGCGAGCACGCGGCCATTGCGAGGCCCGCGAGCGCCAACCATCGATGTCGCCAAACCTGATCCATGAGCGAGACGTATCGGATGCTATGCGGCCACGACCCCAGCCGCACTACCGCATTGCCGCTTGAGAGGGTGGGCCGTCGACGCCGAACGGAACCAGACGCTCCGCGACGGAAATGAAAACGCCACGGCGGCGGGCCATCGCCCGCCGCCGTGGCGCTTTCTTGGCTGGGTGCCGCGGCATCCAGATCCCGGCACCCAAATCTCGTCTACCTGATCCCGACTATTCGGGCAACATCCGGTAGACGATGCTCATGCTTCGCAGCGACGGCGACAGCGACGGCGACACGTCGACATTATTCGTCATGCCGATGCGCAGGTTGAGGAAGCGCGGCAGCAGGCCGGTGGCCGGGTTGCGAATTTGGCTCAGCTGGTCCTCGGTGACATAGCGAGTCATGCCAGAGGCGATGACACGCGGAGTGCCACCGACTGCGTTCGCTGTCGAGTAGCGGTACGCCTCACAGGCGTAGTTGGCGTTGAGCAAGTTACCGCGAGTGCCGAATGCATCCGTCGGATTCTGCCCAGCGAAGCTCGGGTTGTATAGCGTTCCCGAGTTGGCGAACGTATCCGCCCCTCGCATCTCGACCACGACGGACGTGCCAGCGGGTTGTCGCGCGAGCGGTGGATCCAATTGCACAACTACGTCGCGGATGCGCAAGTTCGGATCAACGAAGTTGAGGTCCGGGATGCCGACATCCGCTGATACGGTGCCGGTGCCATCGACCAACAGAGCGCGCTGTGGTTGCAGCGTGTCGAAGAACCCAAACGTCATGGTCGACACCTTGCGGACAAAGTCGGCGCGTGCCCAGTTCATCATGCCATCGCCAGCAGGAGCCGTGAACAAAGCAGTCGCGGGGGAGCCCATGCCTGCATCCTTGACGACACTGGGTTGAGCCGTCAGCACGTTGGCCGGGTCGATGAGAATGGCGGAACCATTGATCAGGTCAAACCCACCCGACGCTTGCACGCGTGTCCGCGGCCATCGTGGCGCACCAGCACCACAGCCGCTACCGACGCTGTCGTAGTAGCCGCCCCGAAGCGCTGGGAAGCCGTAGCTTGGCGGGCCAAGCATCGCCACTTGGAAGCCGTTGTTGCCGCCTGAAATGCCATTCGCCTGATCGTCAGCGAACATCTTGAAATCGACGAGCAGCGGCAAGGCAATCGGGTCGTGGTCGCGTTGGTTAGTTCCGACAAAGTCCGCCGGGTCCATTACGTAGATCGAATTGCCGTTGGCGAAGAACTCAGGGTCGGGGACCGGTGGCTCGACGGTGTTGTCCAACGGCACACTCTGGATCCACGGCGAATCGATGTTGGCCGTGAAGTCATTGTTCGGCGGCAAGGCGCCTGGTTGTTGCGCACCACCAAGCCCAATCACGTTCCCGTTTGCGTCCACCGTGACGAGACGCGAGTCGCGCCACGTGTAGCTGCGGTCAAATCGCGGGAACGGCACGTACTTGACGTTCTCAATCGTGCGGAACGCTTCGTTCGGATTGATCTTGTAGATCTTGTCTTCGAACACCGGAACCATCGAACTGCCCTCAAGCACGTTGTCGCTGAATACCAAGGACAACGCACTGTTCATGCTCGGGCATGCGAGCGTGCACTCAGGTGGATCTGCCGCGAAGTTCAAGAACCAGAACTCGTCAGGCCGACGACGCGAGTGGCCAAGCGACATCGTGAAACGATCGAAGACATCGTAGAGCACGGTCTCGTCGTTAAATGGCGACCAGTAGAGCTGCTCAACATCGAGCCCGAACTCCGACGGCTGACGGTAGCTGAGGGAGAAGTCGTCCTCGATGTAGCGCATCTGCATGCGCGAGCCTTGGGGCTTTAACGGCTCGACCACGCGCCCGACAGGCTGAGCAACCGATGGCCAGTACTCATAGACCTGCGGCACGTTTGGCGGCGCAATCGTGTCACTCATACGCGGCTGCCAGTAGAGCAGCCCAGGGTGCGGATTGCCCGCCTGGTCCAAAGGGGCCAGCGGCAGAATCAATGAGTTCGCAGTGGGATTGGGAGTTGGCGGCGGCGGCGGCGGCGGCGGCGGCAGGAAATCACGCGGATCCCAGCACTCACCGCGGTTCACGCGGCTGATCTGAGAGAGGTTCTGGGCGTCAGCGGACCGACCAAACCGAACGCCGCTGGCGCCGATGAGCCGACCATTCTCAAGGCGATACTGGCCAAAGATGTCGACCGAGCCAGGCAAGGTCCCGTCTTCGTCTTCGGCCTGGAACAGGTAGTTGTGCCAACCAACCGAGTTGGCGGCTGCATTGGGAGCAATGGTGAAATCAACCGACCAGCTGTCCTGGGGATTCGACGGACTGTCGAAGATGTTCAAGCTGTTGCCAGCAAGATCGCCGACACCCGAGTTGCCAAGACGAACGTGAACGCTGTACGACTCGGCGATGCCAGCACGGTGGAAGAAGCCAATCGGCGGCTGCAGACGCAACACGGTGCCGTCACCTGTGAGGTCGGAGAGACGAGTCGGGACCACGCGCATGGTCGCCCGTTTTGGATCACTCATCTGCTGAGCGAACGTCTCGACGCTGACGGGTCGGCTGGTGATCAACAGGTTCGACGTTGAGTCGACCTGGTCGAGATCCATCGGCTTCGTGAACTCGATCGACACGGAGGCATTGGGTTGAACGTCAATCGCCGACTGCGCTGGCTTTGGTTCGATCCGGACGAACAAGTTGCGCCAAGCTCGATCGGTAAGCACGACCGAGCCAGTTCCGAACCCAACTTCCTCGTAGTAGAGCGCGCGCAGAACGCAGTCCTGCCCGTTGGGCAACGCGTTGGCCTGGAAGCGACGCAGAGTGCCCTTCGAGTCCCTGCCGGCGAACACAGATGCCACTCGCAGCCGAACCACGGTTAGCCGCTCGCCTTGACCCGAGTCATTGGTCGGAGGACTCAACGCCAACCCAATGTTTGGATCCGTGACGGACGTACCGATCTCAAGGTTCCCTAGCACCTCGGCACGCAGCGTGACCGCTTCGAAGAAACCAGGTTGCGTTTCAACTTGAATGGTCTGCGTCAGAATGTCGCCATGCCCCAGGGGGCGTTGGATCGGCGCCGCCAGCGGCCCAAGCGGCAATCCGTTGCCGTTGAGCGGGCCATCAACGAACGGATAACGAGCGCGAACTGGCACAAACTGCAGCCGCTTGTTCACGGTGATGATGTTGTTCGTGGCGTCGACATCGGTGACGCCCATCGACAGCGACCCGACGATCATGGGTGCCTCAGGCTCGCGCAGTCGACCAGCGACGCCATCGGCCAAGTTGCCCGAACGGAAGTCGCGAATCACCGAGTCGCGACCAGCACTATCGACGCCGTTCAGCTGCTCGATGGGATCTTCCTTCACGTAGAAGGTTGGGACGACAGTGCCCCGCACTGGAATCGCGATACGAATGTTTGCCGTCACGTTGTCGGCTGACAGCGGCAGTCCAGCAGACGTCGTCGAAGCACCACCTTCGCTACCCAAGATCGTGGTGTCGAGGATGATCGAGTCGCCACTTGGAACAACGCGGTACGGAAGAATCCGGAACGCGTCAACCGGGGCCACGACGGATGGGTCACCCTTAAACTCAAGCAACTGAATCGACGACGGATTGGCTGCGAAGAAGTCGCTCGTCACCTCAACGGGGTTGCTGAACTTCAACCGGATTGCAGCATTGCGCGGCACGATCGGGATCGGGCGCGTCTGGGTGTTTTGACCGCGGTACGAGGCTGGCACGGGTGCCAGACCGGTCTGCGCTGCAGCGAGGGCCGCTGCAAAATTCTTCTGCTCAGGACTGCCGTCGACGTTGTCCCACAAGATCAGGAGTTCTTCATGGCCAACAGTCTTGTCGAACGGCAGGAACTCATAGTTCGCCGAGACGACCACTTCACCAGCCGCATCGAACAGGGATTGCGACTCAATGCCGGCATTGATGAGCTGGTTCTTGGAGACCAGTTCCAATCGGCGATTGGCGCGCAAACGGCGGTCGCCTTGGTTGGCATCGATGCGTTGATACGCATAGACATCGACCAAGCGCCCGAGCTCAACACTGAGCAGCTCAGGCCGAGCGGTGCCATCTCCGACTTGGCCAACCTTCGAGCTGCCATCGCATGCAGCCAAAGCTGCGAGCACCAGCGCTGTCGTCAGCGTCCGGGACCGATTCATCGCGTGCTTCATGTCTTGTGCCTTCAGTTCACATTCCCCTGGCGAACCAAGGGGCATTTTTCGTTGCGTGCCGCAGGGAATATTACGCACCCTGGCGGAGGTATCGGAAGGTGGAGGGATTCAGCAGTGTTTCGTGTGCTATCGCTGCTGCCATCGAAGGATCCGGTCGATTCTTCGTGGCAGGCAGTGCCGGATCAGAAGCGGTACGGCACCCGCAAGAAGTGGATCTCTGGGCGAGGCGTGTCTGGCGACAAGGCGGGCGGCGCATCAGCCGCCGTGGACTTGAACGCCGTATCGAACAGAATGTCCCACTGGACGAACGCCGCGCCGAGTGCGCGCACCTGCTCCTGAACTGCTGGGTCAGACAGGTCGTAGGCGTACAGATTGGGGTTGGCGGGATAGCGAAGTGCGGTTGAGCTTGCTGGGTTCTGGTGGAAGGCAAACCCAATGCGCACATTGGCTACCGGCACACGGCCACCACCTGAACCAAGGTACGTCGCTCCCAAGCCCTGCACTCCATTAGTGACGAGGTTGAAGAACTTCGCCCGCACCCGCATCTTCGCGGCTGCTGCCGGGAAGGCGCCCGATTCCGTGGAAAGGACGAGTTCGCGATCCGAGTGCGACAGGATACGGAATGAGCCCAAAACCCCATCGGCATTGCTCAATGCATCCGCTTCATACTGCACGAAGCGATCGACCACGGTGCCTAGTGTGGCCGACGTGAGTTCGACTCGGTAGGCTGCCCGGTCCTGGAACGTCGCATTGGTGTTGGCCGACAGAATCGGCGTAGCGTCGATGACGGTCGTAAACAACGTGTTTGCGACAGTCCCGACGACTTGGTACTCCGCGTAGCCGGTCGACGGCGTCACACCCGCGAACTCGTAGCGCGGTCCTTCTTGCGCGCCATTCTGCGTGACGATGCCGCGCGGCAGATTGTCTTCGCCAAGAGGCAACGGGCGGCGAACGCTCGAACCAGTATCGATCCAGCTTGAGCGCAAACGCGACGAGGCCGCGATCGGGGTCGGCAATAGGGTCGGCGCCGGACGAATATCTCCCTCGTTGTCGCCGATGGTGATGATCGTGCCGTTGTCGTCAACGCCCTGCCCCAGCAAGTTAGGGAAGCCGCGCCAAGCGAGCATGTCACGTTTTGCGTTGCCTGCCAGCAACGCGGTCGCACGGAACACCCGGATGTTGTCATCCAGTTTCGTGTTGGTGCCATCAGTGTTGGTGCCGGGCGGGGCCATCAACTGCACGATGCCCATGCCGCCAAAACCGCCGAGCGGGGCCGAGTCGTAGAGTGTCGCGAACGCCGTTCCGATGTCACCCGTCGCGATCACCGTTGGCTGATACTTCTTCAACACCACCGGGGCCGTGAACGATCCAGTGACGCAGGCGCCGCCGTCGGCGGAAATCGCGAAGTCGTAGTCGTTGTCAGGCGCGGCGTAGCGGAAGCGGTTGTTGCTGCCGCGCGCATTGATGTCAATGCGAGTTGCCGACATCAAGATGACCATTCCACCAGCACCACCACCACCACCACCACCCTTGCTGCTTGAACCGGACTGCTCGCCGCCTCCACCACTGCCGCCGTCGGCCGTGATTCGACCGCCCTCAGCCACGATGATCGGACCGAGCGCCTTGACGATCAGAACCCCGCCACCGCCACCGCCACCACCGCCCGCACTGTCGTTCTCGAAGTTGACGTCGGTCAGATCGCAGTTGGAGTAGGACAGGTCACCACCACCACCACCACCACCACCACCGAGCGGAACTGCCAGCTCGCCGGTGATGCGCAACGGCACACCATCAAACCGAACGCCAACGCCCCAGAAATTGTTGTCGTTGCGTGCATCAACGAAGACGGCGGGACCTGACACACCGCCTTGCAGGCTACGGGTCACCGCGCCCGATGCGCCGATGCAGCCATTGCCACCGTCACCCGTCTGCTGTTGGAACAGCGCGAATGTGGTTGCAGGCGGATTTGGTGCAGTAGTCTTCTGCTTGAAGTTCGGGTCGCCTTGGGTCGCCAGCGCGCCACCACCGCCGCCAGCGCCACGACCGCAGCCTGGCAGGCACGGCATCGCACCACCGAGACCGCCGCCGCCCGAGACTTGCAGCGGACCGTTGCCGGTGGCTCCTTGCAGATCGCGACCGGTCGTGCTGGGCGAACCCGCACCACCGTCGCCACCTCCGCACGCGCCAGCGCCGCCGGCCTTCGGCACGTTGGCGTTACCAGACGTGGTCACTCGCGTGCCATCACCTCCACGCACACTCAGAGTGCCGGCCACCTCAAAGCTCCCAGAGACGAGCCACACCATCGGGTTCGATCCCTGACCGCGAACGGCCTTACCAGCCGGAATCTTGACGTTCCTGAAGTTGAAGACACCACCGGAGACGTTGTACGGGGCCCCGACCTTTGGAGTCACTTGCGTGAAGTTCGTGTTGAGGATGGTCTCGGGCACCGTCGGCTCAAACTCAGCTCCGGTCGTGGTGCCTTCAAAAGCAAAACCTGCCTTCAAGTAGCCTGGGCCCACCTCCGCGGTTGGCTCGGAGAAAGCCGCCGCGACATCAATCTGCGCGGAAGCGACGAAGTCGTCGACAATCGCGTCAAATTGCTGCTCGTAGGCGCGTTTCGTCTTGAACGTCGCGAAGACTCGATCGTAGGCGGCATTAGACACGTTGGATTCGCCCGAAATATCCTCCAGCGTGCGTTCGACGATGACGCGAATCGTGGCGTTATTCGGCAATACGCCCAACGGCCGCAACACGACCGTCGAACCCTCGACCGCGTTCTCTTCAAGCTCAACGTCGGCAGGAATCCAAACACTTTCCCCGAGCACGATGTCATCGTATTCAAGAAAGATGCGCCCACGGTTGTTGCTGTTCCGCAGCAAGGGGTTTGTTTCGATCGCAACCGGTACATTGTTGCTACTGGGATTGACCGGCTGGTCGAAACGCAGCCGCAACTCAAGGGCGTTGGTGCCGAGCTTGTTGAGGACGACACCAGTTTGATCGGGCGTGGGCGAAATCTCGAACGCAGCGCGTCGCGGCCCACCAGTCGCCGTGTTGCGAAACAACTGCGATGGGGTCGTTCCGTCAGATGTCACGAATCGGAAACTGACCGGTAACGTGAGCCCCTTGCCATTCTGGTCCCGGATCACTGTGCCATTGACCGAACTGCCACCAACCAGCTGCACACGATAGTTGCGGCCCGGACGAAAGCCGCCATTGGTGTAGAGGTCGTTCGTCGGCAAGCGCGGCAAGAACAACAGGCGTCGACCCACGCCAGCGTCGCCCGGGCTCGTCCCGAGCGCAAAGCGCCCCGCCACCGGTTCGGCAACAGGATTGCCGATCTGGTCGCTCACCTCGAAGGTGAACGTTGACAAGTCGACAGAATCAAGACTCACTGAGTTGCTGAAGTCGATTCGGATCGAGTCGTTCAAGTACAGCGTGGCGTTGTCGCTCGGCTCGGTCTTGAGAACGACGAAGTCGCCGCCCGTCTTGATACCGGCTACCGAGCTCCCACCACCGGAACAAGCGGCAAGGGCGGCGAAGACGGCCAGGGAAAACAGCCGGGCGTTATTCACTCGGATCATGGCTCTAAGGGGGGTGTAGCCAAGCCGATCTTGAGGTCGGCACGCTACAGGAACTGGCTCAGGAGAGGGGTCCGCGGAGATACGGATCGCAGAAGTCTACCCTCCCCTCGTCGGCGCGCACCAAGCGCGAAACCGAGGGGAGAGAGTTCCCGCTGCCATGGGGAGAAGCAGCGGAAGGAAGACGTGGGAAACCGAAAAGAACGAAGCGTCAGGTGGATCCTGCCGCGGCGGAACAGCCATCGCAACCGCGATCACGGTTGCTCGACGAACTAGAGGCGCTGGAAGCGATACGAGAGGGCAAAGGTGTCGATCGTCGGCGACACCGGAGGACTTGCATCCGCGTTGTTGCTCGTGACGAAGCGCCAGTTGACGTAGCGCACGTCGCGCGGGGTGAAGGCTTCGTTCGGGCCCGAATACTGGGTCGTGAACGCTGGGTTCACCAGTTCATTCGGGTCCTCGACGTAACGCGTGACGGTGCGATTGTAGAGATAGGTCCACCAGTTGCGGGCAGTACCTGCGACGGAACGTTGGTCCCACTTGCGCATATGTGCGTCACCGGCCTTGTACGGATCCAACGGGAAGTTGGCGGCGGTTGGTCGCAGTTGCAGACGCATCGAAGCATCCAACTGACCTGGCAAGGCGCCGGCCGGGTAAAGCGCATTGGCGGTACTGATCCACGCTGTCCAATACCAGGGCGCTGGATCGACGATGCTTGCCGCACGGAACTGCGGCACAAGAGAGGTGCCCGCGGGCAACTGCGACAGGGGCGGATCGAACTCGTAGGCAAACGTTGGCCGCACATCTACGGGCAGCGTGCTGTTCCCGTTGCTCAAGTAGAACGGGCCAAGCCGCGGATCACCAAAGCCCTCTGGAACTCGGTGCGGGTTGTTGAGGTCTACGAAGCCATTTGTAATGACGCTCTGACGCTTCAGCACATCCATCATGATCCAGTAGAATGTGTTATCGCCGCCCGGTGTTGACGCGTTCGTTCCACCGATGTAGCCACCCGAAGCATTGTTCCACTGCGTCTCGCTTGGGGAACGGCAGATCGCCGGGCCCGAAGACAGCGCGGCGCGACCAGCGCTTAGCACGCGGAAGCTAGGATTGGGATCAGACTGAACCGTGACGGAGACTTGCCAGCCGTTGGTGCCGAGCGCCACGTACCCACCACCAGCAGGCAGCTGCGAGGAATCGCAATAGGTCCAGAAGTCAGCCAGCAAAGGCAGCGCGACATTCCCAACCAAACCCGCTGTGAAACTATCGGTGCCACTGGTAAGGCTCGAATTGGGTGAGTCGTTCCAGAATGAGCTCACAAAGGCGACGTCACCGGGGACACCGCCGCGATCAGCCCACCTGCGCCCATTGCCCATACTGAAGGGCGATAGCACGTATGGGGTATGCGACGACGCGTTAAGGTCTGAGCCGGCGCCACTATTGCCCCCCTGCTCCACAACCGTTTCGTCCCGATAGACAAAGTAGGGCTTTTGGAACTCAGGTAGAGGCAGATAGCGATTGACGTTGTTGGGCTCGTAGACAACCGTCGCGGCATCAATGGTCAAAGGAGAATCGACGTACGCCGCTTGCCGCGGCGACTGGCTCTGCAAGGCGGTGCCCGACCCAGTAGGCGCGGGGTTCCAAGCGAAGTTGCGCTCAAAGACCGGCCGCAGGCCACTGGCGGTCAAGGAAGGCAGCGAGCTGAAGTCGCCAACGCACGGAGCTGGGCGATACTCAGAGTGCCCGAGCCACAGGCTCGTGCGATCGAACTGGTCAAACGAGAGGTTGGTGCCGGTATAAGGCGCCCAGTACATCTGCTCGATGTCGAGGTTGAAATCAAAAGGGTCTGTGCGCGAGAGACTCAGGTCGATTTCACGCCACAAGGTCTGCATTCGGCACCCATATGGATTCAGCGGGTTCTGAATCCCCTGGTTGACCAAGTTGGTTGCAGAGTTACTCGCGATCTGGCCTTCGCCACCCACAGATTGCGGGCACCAAGCCAAGGGCGCAGGCGGGGCGGGAGCCGTCGTCTGCTGAACCACTGGCGACTGGTTGAGATTATCCGCGATGACGCGAGATCGCGTCGTCGGTCGAGACTGCAGCTTGTTGTCGAGGTAGACGAAGCCGCCGAACATATCCTCCAGTGGATAGGCCGCGGCAAGTGCCCCCGAGGTCGTCCCCTGCACCTCGTTGGTCAAGAAGTAGCTGGGATTGCTGTCCTCATCACGCGCAGCAAAGCGGCGCACGATGGACACCGCCAAGTTGTCGGGAAATACTGGCTGGCTACCGCTCATGCGGGTGTCCACAGTGAACGGAATCACCACACTGTTGCTGCGGCTCGGCGTCGTGCCCTGCAAGTCGAGCGGGTTACCGGCCAAGTCCTTGATGCCCCCGTCCGCTGAATCCGAGATCAGGTGCAAGAAGTAGCGATAGTCAGAACCAGCCGGCGGATTGCGCATGGTGTCATCAAGGTAGAACCCAGTTGAGGGCTGCAACCGCAATGACGTTTGCGAACCGTTCTCATCAAACACCCTAGACGTGATCATGTAGGGTGTGCGGTACTTCGCCAGGTTAAAGGTCGCCGGATTCATCCCGAGACCGCCCAGGTTGTTCGGACGCCCTAGAATGAACTCTTCAATGCTCGCGTCCGTCGACAGGTCGCGCATCGCAAAGAAGAAGGTGTCTGCCCAACGGACGGTTGCCATGTCAATCGGCTTCGAGAAGCGGACGACTGCGCCAGCGAAGGGCGAGACGAACTCATTCAAGGGCGGTTGCACCCCGTTGAGTGGGAGCGGCGCCGGTGAGAACGACAGGAAGTTGCGCGAATCATCGCGGCCTGCCGCGTCACCGGCTGTGAACTCCGCAACACAAACGGCCCGAGGCGCATTAGCGACGAGCCAAGGTTCGCGCTCGGAAATCGACGCGGGATAGCCAGCGAGATTCCGGGGGTCAAGACTATCAAGGCCTGCGATGCGGCGGATTCGCACCCGAACATGCTGGGTCGACGGGCTGTTCAAGTCGTCACTCGGATCAACAACAACTTCGGCACTGCCAAATGGCACGCCAGAGCTGTCGCCGATGAACCGCATGACGTCACCACGATCGATTTCGTGCGAAATACTGTTCTTGAACACCGTCACCTCCTGGGTGAAAGCATTCACGGTCTCGACCTTCTCGAGGAACATGACGATCTCGCCAATGACTCGTAGCGGCAACGGGTCGCGAACAAAGCCCCGAGCCAAGTCGGAGGAGGTGTCCGCCGAGTTACCTGAACGAAAATCGCGAACGACCGACTTGCGCGCGCTATTGTTGAGCCCCGTCAGGTCGTTCGTACCACTGCGCAATCGCGGAATCGCCAACGGTCCATCCAATGCCACTGCGACTCGGATGTTCGCACCAAACTGGTCCGGCGATGGCGGCATGCCGGCAGCGTTGTTCGACGCCTGATATTGCAGGCCTTCGGTGCCCAACAAGACGGGATCAAGAACCAGCGTCTTGCCCTGCACCACAACGCGCACTGGCATCGGTACGAATCCGTTTGGCTGCGAAGGGTCGCCAACGATTTTCAGCAACTGCACTGCCTCGGTGTTACGCAGACCGGTGACCTGACCTTGCGCATTGCGCTCGACGAAGAAAGCGTCATCGACACCCAGCGGGGCCGAGAAGGTAAGTCGAACGGCGGCGTTGCGCGGCACAACGCTAAATGGCACTCCTGGACCGCCCTGGCCAAACAACATGGGCGTCACCTCGCGCAGTTCGTCATCTAGCGCGGCAAAGGAGTTCTGGAAGTCGGAGCTGGACACGTCCCGCGGAATGAAGAGGCGTGGCTGCAGAGTGTCTGGATCGGCTCCAAAGAAGTCGTAAGTAATCTCGTCGTCGCGCAGGGTCGAATTCGTCGCGCGCTGATCCTGAATGTTGCCGCCGACGACAACGTCCTTGGCAAACAGGCTGATCGCCGAGCCCTCTGGCGTGACCTGCAGTCCGTACACGTCGACTAGGCGACCGAATTCAACTCGTGCGAGCTCTGGCTGTGCGGCCGGAATTGGCGTGGCTCCGCCGCTCGACCCACCACCGCCGCCGTTGCATGCGGCGACGACGGCGAATGCGAGTACACCGAATCGTCGCATCGAGACGTTTCTCAACGCTGGAGAGAGAGTGGCAGAACGCGAGCAAGCGTCCTGATGTGCGCGGCGATTGTCAGCCATGGTTTTGAGCTGCAAGACTAAGTCGGTCACGCCCAAGTCAACGACGACCGGGCGCGAGGAGAATAACCAAGAGTTCTGTCGGTCGAACGCCGAACTCGCGACCGATACTGCATGAGTTGCTATCGGACATCGAGGAAGAGACGACGAGGACCTAGGGTGCTTCATCGGGAGGCAACACGTGCCGGGGTAAGCGCGGTCGGCTAAACCGAACGCAAGACGCGGTGCAACAAACATCATGCCAGCAAGGTCTCGTTCTCATAGTTACCATAACATGCTTATGCTGATATAGTTACGTCATCATCGCGACTTCGGTTCTGCGCCGCCGACGTCGACTCTGGGCGGCTTGGCGGTGCGATATCGCTCGCTGAGATCATCACTTCCGGCGATCTTGGCGGGCGGGACCACGCTACCCGGACGCGCACTGAAAGCCGGCGGCTTGGGCCTGCGTTTCGGACTCGAAGTAGACGCGAAGCTCCGCCTTGATGCGCCGCGCCTCGGGGGCGTTGTAACGGTGGGCGACGCGGCTCTGGCTGTGGCCGACAAACCGCGCCTCGATTTCTCGCTCGCAGTAGGCGCATGACAAGACCGGCGGCACCTCACCATCGCGCAACCGGAAGTCGCCGTTGAGGTATCGCACGCCCTCGTTGTTCGTAATGCATCGCTCGTTGCGGCAGCGCAAGCCCGCGCCGGCAGCCATTCCGGGCATTACTGAGAGCAAGGCTGGGCGCGCTGCGCGCAGCTGGATTTTTCCGAGCAAGAAGGCCAGCAAGGCCATGCGCATGGGCACTCCGAGTTCTGCTTGGCGAAAGTAGATCGACCGCGGATCATCGTCTACGTCGTAATCAATCTCGTCGACACGCGGCAACGGATGCATCACGCGCGCGTCCTTCGCGGCCTCGGCACCGAGGGTGGAACGCGTCAATCGCGGGTAGTTGATCGTATCTTCTCCCGAATGGCGTTCACGTTGCGCTCGCGTCATGTAGATCGCATCAATGCGATTCACCTCGACGTTGGTGAGATTCGTGAACAGGGCCAACTGGTGCGGCTTGCTCGACGTCAGGTACGCCGCTGCGTTGCTGCTGCCCGCAAGCCCCGGCAGTTCTGCCACCGACGCGGCCGCTGCTTGCACGCCAAAGTCCCGGCGCAGGCGATGCAAAACGTAGTCAGGTAGCTCAAAGCCGGGATACGGCATGGTCACGATGTTGGCACGGAACCGAGCCAGCGCGTAGCAGAACGAGTGGATGGTGCGCGAGTATCGGAGGTCGCCGCAGAGTACCACCTCAAGACCTTCGAGACGCCCCTTCTCCTTCCAAAGAGTGTAGAGGTCGCAGAGCGTCTGAGTCGGGTGCTCGTGGGCACCGTCGCCCCCGTTGATCACAGGGACTCGCGCGTAGCGTGCAGCAACCCGCGCCGCACCATCTTCGGGGTGTCGCACCACGAGAATGTCTGCGTAGCTGCCCCCTACTACCCGGACGGTGTCCGCCAGTGATTCGCCCTTCGAACGGCTCGTGTTTTTCTCGTCTGCTGCGGTGATGACTCCACCACCGAGCCGAAGCATGGCGGACTCAAAGCTGAGTCGTGTCCGCGTGCTCGGCTCGAAAAACAAGGTCGCCATAATCGTGCCTCGGCAGAGGTCCGACCAGGCGAGCAAGTTGGCGCGGAATTCGTCCGCATGGTGAAACAGTTCGAGGATCTCAGCTTGGCTCAGGTCCTCGATGGAAACCAAATCGCGCTTTTCGAGGTCGGCCATCGAGATCCGAAATCATGCCGATAGACAACGGAGAGTCGAGTGCCGTGACGCGGCGGCACTAACGTCCACCACGAATTGTTCCGTTACGGTGGTGTTCGCGCATCTGACGTTCGCTCGCAAAGGCCAGCCAACGATGCAAACTGAGTCGCCGTCAAGGCCGCAAAACCGCCCACAGGCCCAGCCGCAGGCAAGCCTCGAAAGGTCCTAATGCACTCCCCCACCGCTGCACGTAGGTCAGGCGCTTCGTCGCTAACAGCCGAAAGTGTCAAGTGGCACGGCACGTCGGTAGTCCACCTTCTCGGCCCGAGGTCGCTCTTGTTGGCAATGACCAGATCACTACACGCGGCCAGCTCCCGATCCTGGGAAGTCGGGCCTCGTGCAGCGTCGATAACCAAGACTGTAATCGCGCCACGACGCAACTCTCGACCACGACGCACCGCCTCCGTGTCGATGGCAGAGGCCGTCGGCCCCTCGCCGGCGGTATCGACCAGCTCGAAGGGAAAGCCACTGAGCGAAGTGCGTTCGAGAATCGCATCGCGGGTCAAACCCGGCATGCAACCAGTGATCGCTCGTTCGCGACAGAGGAGTCGGTTGAACAACGAAGACTTGCCAGCGTTCTGACGCCCCATGAACACCACACGTTGGGGATTCGCCATCGCCATCGCGGCACGAGACCGGTCAACGACCGCATCGAACTCAGTTGCGTGAAGCGCAGGGGGCAGACGGGCGATCGAGGCGCAACAACTGGCGAAGTTAAACTGCCGCTGCTCAAGTGCCAATTCGAGCTGCTGAACTGACATCGCAGTCTGCAGCAAGTACGACGCCGGATCAGCGGCCTCGCTCCACTGCAGGCCGAAGTGCGCGTGCAGGACATTGAGCACCGCCGGCGCTCCATGAGTATGCAACTCTAGACCGCGCGTTCCTCGATCGACGACCAACACGTCATCTAGCACACTGTCGCCAATTTGCAGAAGAGAGCGGACGGGGACCCCAAGACGCGGCTTGCAAGGCGCGCCGCTGGGCAGTCTCAGCAAGCCAACCACAGACGCGATGTCTTCGTCTCGAACACGCAGAACGGCCACGCCGGACACACCACTTGGAGTCAAGCGCTCAATCACTGCTGCAGCGCCAGGAAACGGAGTCCTCGGTGCACAAGATCAGGCACGTGGTTCGTCTTCAGCCGCAGAAGGCTGATCACTCGCTCGGCATTGCCACCCGTGATCACAACTACGGCCCCATCGCTGATCCGCAAGGCGTCCGCCACGAGTCGCTCGATGAGTCCGCAGTAACCAAGAATAACGCCGGTATCGATCGCGGTCTGTGTCGACTTCGGCGGCATCACCGGAATTGCATCGAGGTTTGCAGGCGGCAACAGTGGAGTTGTGGCCGCCATGCCCACAACGAACGCACGCAGCCCGGGAGCAATGGCACCGCCACGAAAGGTGCCATCTGCACAAACCATGTTGACGGTCGTCGCCGAACCGCAATCCACTACGACCGCAGAACCGAAATCGTGGTGCGCTGCAAGCGCTCCGACCCATCGGTCTGAGCCAAGGGTCGCTGGCGCATCATAGTCGAGACGCAGGGGACACGGCAAATCTAGCCCAGCCATTCGCAGTGGGACCCCTTCGACGTCCAACGCAGCGCGCAGTAGAGCCAACGACTTCGAGGAAACACTCACCGCTAGGCAATCGGTTGGTCGGGCAGCTCGCAGGAAACCCAGTAGTGCCGTCGCCGCTCCCGCCGCTTCGGCGCGAAGCCGCGAACCATCGTCACTCATGCAGTCAATGGTGCTGTTGCCGCAATCGGCGGTGAGCAATCTTCGCTCGTCAACCATGGCCCCAGTGCATCACAGACGAGGCCGTCAGTCGAGTCCGCTCAGGCTCCTGCGTGACGTTACTTGTCAGGGGCTTGGTAGGTGCGATCGACAACCTGGCCGTTCGCCCACCATTTCGTCGTAAAGGTACGCACACCGCGGTTGTAGTCAGCCTTCACCAACGAGACAGCCTGGGCCTTCGATTCCACTTTTCGACTGTTGATCTCGATCAATACCTCGCCCGCGCTGACACCAAACGCACTTGACAGTTTGGGGTCGACGTTGCGCACGATCAGGCCCTTGGTATTGCTCTTCCGACTGACATAGGTGTCAACATTCAACTGCTCAAGAAAGGCGTCAGGATCCTGCTGAAAACGCTCTTGGTCTTTGGTTCCGAGGTGCCGAACGTTACCTCGCAACGTCGTCTCCTCGACATTGGTCCAGGTGGTTGCGGTAGGCATTGATGGATTCGATGTCCGGTTGACGACATCCGCGCGGCCCTGCAGGAGGCGGAGTTCCCGCAGCAGATCCTGCGAGAGGTCGAACGTAGTCTTGATGAGTTCTTCCTCCTTCGGCTCAGGCGCTGGTTCACCTGCCTTCGGCGGCGGCTGTTCGCGGACGAAGAATGCCGACTGCGCATCCTCTGCAACCCGAACCAGTCTAATCCTACCGACTTCAGAAGACTTGCCTGGCTCGCTCGGTTGACTCGGCCTAATCGGCCACACCACGGCACTCCTGCGCACATCGCCACCATCTTCAACCCACACCTTCTGCACCACTTCGCGCCCCGTCAACGAGGCCGTTGGCAAAGGCGTAGCGGCGCGCCCCCCCTGAACAGCACGCGGCGCCGTGGGACTCGCCGGAACTTGTGGCGGTCGGCCGGACCCCGTCCTCAACGCAACACCATCTCTTCCACCCGGCGCACTCGGAACCGCCCCGGGCGGCGGTGCCATGTTCTCGCGTAGCCAGTACTCAGCGGGCTCAACGTTCGCTTCAGGCTTGAACCGAACCACCACGTGGCTGCTGCCCCCCTTGCCATCTGTCTGCCCGTCGTGGACGAGGGAAACCAGCTCGATAAACTCCGAGAGTGGCCGAACATCGACTTGGACAGCCTCTTGCACCGCAGTTCCCGTCACTGGCACTGGCGGAGGCGGAGGCAGCTTGCCAATCAGATTGGCCTCCTTGAACCCCGCCCACCACGGGGCAGATCCTGTTCCATAGACCCATACGCCGCCTGACGCGGGCCCTTGCCCGCGGCCCTTGCCAAGGAGGTCCTTACCTTCTTCTTGGCCGGTCCTTGTGGCCTTGTCTCGCACCTCAGATTTCCACATCGGAAGCATCTGGTAGACCGTCCAGCCGGCCAGTGCGAAGAGGCCCAGCGAGATCACGTAGAGAAGAAACGGGATTGGCAACTTCATCGGCTAGTTTCGTAGGCGTAGCTGCAATGCGCTGAAGTGAAAGCTCGGCACGGCGTCCTCCGACGCGGCTGGACAGCCGGTATTCCACAACGTATCGCAAGTCGGGGAAGCTGGGCGCCGCAAACGCTCAGCCGTAACGCAAAGAGGCCGCTTTCGCGGCCCCCCCCGTGGCGGTCGATCAACGCGCCTCTACCAAGCAAAGTGGCTGTAGGCGCTATTGGCCTCGGCCATCTTGTGCACGTTCTCCTTCTTTGTCACTGCGGCGCCCTGGTTGTTGAACGCATCGAACAGCTCTTCAGCTAGCGACTTTCCCATAGGCTTGCCACGCTTGCTGCGGGCCGCGTCCACGAGCCACCGAATGGCCAAGCTCTGCTGGCGACGCTTGTTCACTTCGCGAGGGACCTGATACGTGGCGCCGCCGACGCGCTTGCTGCGCACCTCGACGCGAGGCTTAATGTTCTCGATTGCTTTGCTGAATACGTCGACTGGATCCGACCCCTCGATCTTCTTACAAACGGTTTCAAGCGCGCCGTAGAAGAGCCGCTGAGCGGTCGTCTTCTTCCCTTGAAGCATGATCTTGTTGATGATCTTGCTGGCGAGCTTGTTGTTGTAGCGGGGGTCGCCCTTCAGAAAGACTTCCGTGGACTTGTAGGAGCGGGGCATCAGAGGCTCAGACGGCGGGAATGCGTGGTAACTTAGGGGAACACGACAAGTCGACGCCGCAAAGGCGGCGAGGCACTGCGACGAATACTGGATTACTTCTTGGGGCGCTTGGTGCCGTATTTACTGCGGCTGCGCCGTCGGTTCTCGACGCCTGAAGCGTCCAGGCACCCGCGCAACACGTGGTAGCGAACGCCCGGAAGGTCTCGGACACGGCCACCGCGAATGAGCACGATCGAGTGCTCTTGCAGGTTGTGGCCTTCGCCAGGGATGTAGACGGTGGTCTCCTTGCCGTTGCTCAAGCGAACACGCGCGATCTTGCGCAATGCCGAGTTCGGCTTCTTCGGAGTCATCGTCTTGACCTGCAGACACACACCACGCTTCTGCGGGCACGCATCGAGGATCGGCGACTTGCTCTTGTACTTGATCTTTTTCCGACCCTTGCGGATGAGCTGATTGATCGTGGGCATGCTGCTAGGCGGTCCGAGAATTCAGGGCGCGACAGGATAGAGAATGGAACTGCGAATGCAACCCCGCCGATGCCACACAGGTAACTTTGGCGGGACGGGTAGCCACCCCGTGGGCAGATTGGCTATCGGGTGATTCGAAAAAGCGACTCAGGCTTCCTCGCTAGCGGGCGATTGAGGTGGCGGCGGATCAACGCCTTCCAGTCGGATTACCGGTCCGCCATCGTCGAGAAATCCCTGCTTGCTCAGCCGACCGATTTCCTCGGCCGCAGCCTGCAAGTCAACGTTCTTGCGCACGCGCGTCTTCTGGTAGTTGCGGAACCCAGTGCCGGTCGGTACCAAGTGGCCGAGAATTACGTTCTCCTTCAGGCCAACCAGATCGTCCCGTTTGCCTGCAAGCGCCGCTTCGGTCAACACCTTGGTCGTTTCCTGGAACGATGCCGCGCTGATGAACGAATCCGACTGCAAAGATGCCTTCGTGATTCCGAGTAGCAGAGGAGATGCTGTCGCCGGCTTCTTGCGCTGGGTGCGCATTTGCGCATTCGACTCGCGGAAACGGAACTTGTCGACCACTGCGCCTGGCAGGAAGTCGCTGTCGCCCGGATCCTCCACCTGCACCTTGCGCATCATCTGCGCCACGATGATCTCGATATGCTTGTCGTCGATACTTACGCCCTGGGCGCGATACACGGTTTGCACTTCACGTAACAGGTAGTTCTGGACTGACTTCTCCCCCTGAATTGCGAGGATGTCATGGGGCACTAGCGGACCATCCACCAAAGCCTCGCCGGCCTTTACGTGATCGCCACGATGCACGCGCAAGTTCTTACCTTGCGGCACTAGGTGCTCACGCTCCAAGCCACCCTCGCCCTTCACAATGATGGTCCGCTTGCCGCGGCGCTTGTCGCCGAGTTCCACGATGCCGTCGATCTCAGACAGTACCGACGGATCCTTCGGACGACGGGCCTCGAACAACTCAGTCACGCGCGGCAAGCCACCCGTGATATCCTGCGTGCCCTGGATCTCGCGTGGCGTTTTTGCCAACAACATGCCGGCCGTGACGCGCTGGCCGTTTTCAACCTCGATGTAGGCCTTCTCCGGGACCGGGTTGATGGCAAGTCGGTTGCCGTTTTCATCCTCGATGATCAACTGCGGGTGCAAATCACCTTTGTGCTCGATCATCACCTTGCGCGTGACTTTGGTCTCGGCGTCGCGCTCTGTGCGGAACGTCTTGCCTTCGAGAATGTCCTCGTAGCGAACGATACCGCCAACCTCGGCGAGAATCGGATTGTGGTGAGGATCCCAAGAACACAGAACACTGAGCTCTTTGATCTCCTGCCCCTCGACCACGTGGACGGCCGCACCGAGTGGCACCGCGTGGCGCTCAAGCTCACGCTCCTTGGCATCGACGACGAGAATCTCACCCTTGCGCTTGAGTGCGATGATTTGAGTCGTGGCCTTGCCCTTCTGCTCGTCAGCCTGAACCTCAACTGTCGTCAGGTTTGCGAACTGGATGCGGCCAACCCGCTTGTTCTTGATCTCCGACTCTTCAACCTTCTTCGATGCCGTGCCCCCGATGTGGAACGTGCGCATCGTCAACTGCGTGCCGGGTTCCCCGATTGACTGCGCGCTGATGATGCCCACCGCCAAACCTGGCTCGGCAAGTGCACTTCTCGACAAATCCATCCCATAGCACTTGGCACACACGCCAATCGGCGACTCGCAAGTCAGCGGCGATCGGACTCTAATGCTCTCGCTGGAGACGACTCGCTCGACCCGCTTTGCGATGTCGATTGTGATGAGGCCATTCTTGTCGACGATCACCTCTTCCGTCATCGGATCGACGATGGCGTGCAGCGCAACGCGGCCGCGCACAGAATCGACAAAAGTGACAGCGACCTTATCGCCTTGGTAAACAGTGCCCTTCTCAACACCATTCTCAGTGCCACAGTCATCGACTCCGATGACGACGTTTTGAGCGACGTCTGCCAGCTTGCGTGTTAAGTACCCCGAGTCAGCAGTTTTCAACGCCGTGTCCGCCAACCCCTTGCGCGCGCCGTGCGTCGACGAGAAGTACTCGAGCACACGTAGCCCCTCGCGGAAGTTGGCCTTGATCGGCTGCTCGATGATCTTGCCTGACGGCTTCGCCATCAAGCCGCGCATGCCGGCAAGCTGGCGAATTTGCTCGACCGAGCCACGAGCTTTCGACATGACCATGCAGAAGATCGGATTGACGTAAAGACGACCGTCTCGCGTGTCGTTACGCAGTTCGTGCAGCATGTCCTCGCCGATCCGTTCGCGCGCGTGGGTCCATGCGTCGATGACTTTCAAGTAACGCTCGCCTTCCGTGATGATGCCTCGGCTATGCGCAACGTGAATTTTTTCAACCTCTTTCTGAGTCTGCGCGATGATCCTGTCCTTCGTTGGTGGCACCACCATGTCGTCTTTGCCGAAGGACAATCCAGCTCGCGTCGCGGCTTTGAAACCGGACTCTTTAAGGTTGTCGAGCAGACGCAGGGTTGCGTCACGACCCAGCAAGAGGTGGCAGTCAGCAATGATGTTCGCTAGACCTTTCTTGTCGAGGTCGTGGTTGTAGAACGGCATCCCCGGCTCGAGGATCTCGTTGAACATGATTCGGCCAGCAGTCGTCTCAACCAGTGCCTTGCCGTCAGTGCGCGTTGTGTTGCCTTGACTTCGAAGTTCGACACCCGCGGCGAATTGCACTCTGATGCGGGCATGAATATGGATCTTGCCCATCGAGTAGGCCATCCACACCTCATCGCGAGTTGCGAACGCTTTTCCTTCGCCGAGTTCTCCCGGCCGCGCCAAGCTCTGCCAATAGCATCCGAGAACAATGTCCTGGTTCGGGGCGATGATCGGACCACCGTGGGCCGGTGAAAAGATGTTGTTGGTAGACAACATCAAGGTCGACGCTTCGATCTGAGCCTCGAAGGACAACGGCAAGTGCACCGCCATTTGGTCGCCGTCGAAGTCGGCGTTGTAGCCCGAACACACCAATGGGTGGATGCGGATTGCATTGCCTTCAACCAACACAGGCTCAAACGCCTGGATGCCGACACGGTGAAGCGTCGGCGCGCGATTCAGCAAGACCGGGTGGTTCTGAATGACCTCTTCAAGGATGTCCCAGACTTCCTCGTCCTTGCGCTCCAACATCTTCTTCGCCGACTTGATCGTATCGGCGTGGCCGAGCTCTTTGAGGCGACGAATGATGAAGGGTTGGAACAGTTCCAGCGCAATGATCTTGGGCAAGCCGCACTGGTGCAGCTTGAGATCGGGACCGACCACGATGACTGAGCGGGCCGAGTAGTCGACACGCTTGCCGAGCAGATTCTCGCGGAAGCGCCCCTGCTTGCCCTTGATCATGTCCGTCAACGACTTCAGCGGGCGGTTGCTTGAACCGAGCACCGGTCGACGACAACGGTTGTTGTCGAACAACGCGTCGACCGACTGCTGCAGCATGCGCTTCTCGTTGCGAATGATGACCTCGGGCGCATTAAGGTCGAGCAGCTTCTTCAGCCGGTTGTTGCGATTGATCAACCGTCGATAGAGATCGTTGAGGTCCGATGTAGCAAAGTTGCCGCTATCGAGGGGCACGAGTGGACGTAGGTCCGGCGGGATGACCGGAATTGCATCGAGAATCATCCACTCGGCTTTGTTGCCAGAGTCCCGCAGCATCTCAACCGTCTTCAGACGCTTGATGATGTCCTTGATCTTTTGCTTTGACTCCGTCCGCTTGAGGTCCTCACGCAGGTTGTCGCTGAGAGTCGGCAGCTCTAGCCGTCGCAACAGTTCTCGGATCGCCTCGGCACCCATCCCTGCCTGGAAAGCCATTCCGTACTTCTGGCGAGCTTGGCGAAACTCGTCCTCGGACAGCAATTGCTGTGCTTTGAGAGGTGTTTCGCCGGGCTCAATAACGATGTAGTCCTGGAAGTAGATAACCTTCTCAAGGCTCGCCGTCTTCAATCCAAGGAGCGTGCCAAGGCGCGAAGGCATCGCCTTGAAGAACCAGATGTGGGCTACGGGGGCAGCCAGGTTGATGTGGCCCATGCGCTTCCGGCGCACGCGGCTATGCGTGATCATCACTCCACACTTGTCGCAAGTGATGTTCTTGTGCTTGATACCTTTATACTTGCCACACGAACACTCCCAGTCCTTCTCCGGACCGAAAATGCGTTCGCAGAACAAGCCGTCGCGCTCGGGTCGGTACGTCCGGTAGTTGATCGTCTCCGGTTTCTTGACCTCACCGAATGACCAAGCACGGATGTCCTCGGGTGAGGCCAACCGGATCGTCACCGATGCGTAGTCGTTGATCTTGTCGTAGATGGGTTCGACCATCGTTCGCCGCCTGTGCTAATCGCGCCGCGGTGTTACCGCGGTGCATGGATCAAAAGAAGGTTCGGAAACGGACGGAGGTGGAGCGCGTCGCCTAGCCCGGGAGGACCGACTCAGCCGCACCACGCTTGTGGAGTTCGATGTTCAAACCGAGCCCCTTGATCTCATTGCAAAGCACACCGAAGGAAACCGGCGTACCAGGCTCCAGGATGTTTTCGTTCTTGACCATGGCCTCGTAAATCTTCGTGCGGCCGTCAACATCGTCGGACTTCACTGTCAGCAGCTCCTGCAGGATGTTGGCGGCACCATAGGCCTCAAGCGCCCATACCTCCATCTCGCCAAAGCGTTGACCGCCAAAGCGAGCCTTACCACCGAGCGGCTGCTGAGTGATCAAGGAGTAAGGTCCCGTTGCACGAGCGTGGACCTTGTCGTCGACTAGGTGGTGCAGCTTCAGCATGTAGAGAGTTCCTACGGTTACACGCTGGGTGAACTGCTCGCCGGTGCGGCCGTCGTATAGAACTGACTTGCCATCCTTGGCAAACCCGGCTTTCTGCAAGGCGGCCTCGATATCCGCCTCGGAAGCGCCGTCAAACACCGGAGACATCACTTGCCAGCCCAGCTTCTTCGCTGCCCACCCAAGATGCGTTTCGAGAATCTGCCCCACGTTCATGCGGCTTGGCACGCCCAGCGGGTTCAGCACGATGTCGACAGGGGTGCCGTCTGCAAGGAATGGCATGTCTTCCACCGGGAGAATCTTCGAGATGACGCCTTTGTTTCCGTGGCGCCCGGCCATTTTGTCGCCAACCGAGATACGGCGCTTCGTCGACACGTAGACCTTTACCATCTCAAGCACGCCCTGGGGCAGTTCGTCCCCACGCGAAAGACGGTTGACCAATTTGTTCTTGTCGGCCTCCGACTCTTCCACGCGTTCGCCGAACTCTTGCAGAACCAGAATGAGCGACTGTCGCTGCTTCGCATCCGAGAGTTCTTCCGCAACCTGCCGGACGCGATCACGAATCGTACGCAGATCGAGGATCAACATGTCCTCCGTGACACCCAACTTCTTACCCTCCGCAGAAGCTACGGGCGCGCCAAGCAGCTCCTTGGCACTCTCGAGCAAGCGTTTTGTGCTGATCCGAAACTGCTTCAGGAACTCAATCTCCGCACTCTTGATTTCTTCGAGATTGCGAGTGCGCTCATTCTCGGTGAGGTTCACCTTGCGGCTGTACTTCTCCGCTCCGATGACAATGCCCTCGACGCCTGTCGGGACCTCCAACGACGCGTTTTTCACGTCTTCACCTGCACGGCCGAAGATTGCGTGTAGCAATTTTTCCTCCGGAGTGAGCTCGCTCTTGCTCTTCGGGGCAACTTTGCCAACCAAAATATCGCCTGGCTTGACTCTCGTACCGACGCGCACGATGCCGCTCTCGTCGAGGTTGCGAAGGGCCTTCTCCGAGACGTTAGGGATATCACGCGAGAATTCCTCACGACCCAACTTTGTCTCTCGGATCTCGATCTCAAATTCATCGATATGGATGGACGTGTAGACGTCATCCTTCACGAGGTTCTGGCTGAGCAGAATCGCGTCTTCGTAATTGTAGCCGTCCCACGGCATGAAGGCGACGGTCACGTTTTTGCCAAGAGCCAACACGCCGAATTTGGTGGCGGCGCCGTCGGCGATGACCTCGCCAGTCTTGACCTTTTGACCCAGCCTTACAATTGGAGTCTGGTTTTGGCAGGTGCGTTCGTTCAGGGCTTCGTACTTACGAAGCTTGTAGACGTCATCGCCAACAACGATCCGCGAGGCGTCCACTGCAGTAATCGTTCCTGCTTTGCGAGCACGGACAACCATGCTGGAGTTGCGTGCAACAACCTGTTCCATGCCGGTCATAACCACGGGAGCGTCCGACGTCAGCAGTGGGACCGCTTGCCGCTGCATGTTGGATCCCATCAAGGCACGATTCGCGTCGTCGTGCTCAAGGAACGGGATCAAAGATGCGGAGACACCCACAGCTTGCTTGGTGCTGACATCCATGTATTGGACGTCCTTCCCCTCGACGAGGGCAGGGTCTCCCTTCACACGCGCGATGACTCGGCCTTGATCGTCACCCAAGAACTTGCCGTTCTTGTCCACCTCGGTGTCTGCCGGCGCCAGGATTGCGTTGTTCTCCTGATCCGCCCGCAACCGGACGACCTCGTCCGTGACTTTGCCGTTCTTGACGACCACGTATGGCGTCGTCAAGAAACCGTAGTCGTCAAGCGAGCTATAGATTGCAAGGCTTGAGATCAAACCGATGTTCGTGCCTTCAGGTGTCTCGATTGGACAGAGACGGCCGTAGTGCGAAATGTGCACGTCGCGCACTTCGAAGCCAGCGCGCTTTCGGTTGAGGCCGCCAGGTCCGAGCGCCGACAACCGACGCTCGTGGGTCAGTTGCGACAGTGGGTTCGTCTGGTCAACTACCTGACTTAGTTCGCCCCGTGCAAAGAAGTATTCGATCGCGGAAGAGAACGTCTTGCTGTTGATAAGGTTGCGCGGCGTAACCGTGTCGACATTCTCAAGATTCATCCGCTCCTGAGCGGTCCGGCGAAGCTTCAGAAAGCCTTTGCGGAACTCGTCGCCGGCCAATTCCTGAATGGTGCGAACGCGCCGATTGCCCAAGTGGTCGATGTCGTCGATCTCTCCCTTCCCCCCCCGCAAGCCAAGGATGTATTTGATCGCTTGAACGAAGTCCGATGCGCTGAGCGTTTGCTGCGTCTCAGGAGTTGCTGTGCCAAACTTCCGATTGAGCCGGAACCGGCCAACCCGACCCAAGCGGTATCGTGTCTCATCGAAGAACTTTTCACGGAACAGCTCCGTGGCCTTCTCAAGCTGCGGCGGGTTGCCAGGACGCAACCGCTGGTAGATCTTGAGCAACGCCTCCTCGTGGCTGTTGGTCGTGTCTTCGCGGAGGGTGTTGAGGATCAAGAAATCTTCGGGCTCCCGGAGGACTTCAACTTCACGAAGCTCGCCCTCCGCAATCGCCCGAGCAGCGTCCTCCGTGATTTCCTCGCCACTACGGACAAAAGGATCGCCGCTAGCAACGTTGACGATGTCACCGACAGCATACGTGCCAACCAGAGTCTTGGAGAACTTCGCCTCTGGATCGCTCTTCTTGCGCGTGACTTTCTCGACTTCGTAAAACTCGCGGATGATAGCCGCGTCCGCCGAATACTTCTGGTCCATCGCACGCAACAGCGTCGTGCAAGAGAATTTACCAGACTGGTCAATACGGATCGCCACCGCGTCCTTCTTGGTGACGTTCAGCTCGATCCACGAACCACGCTCAGGGATGATCCAGCATGAGTGGAGCTTCTTCTCGCCAGTGTGCAGCTCGACTGAAAAGTCAACGCCAGGCGAGCGATGCAACTGGCTCACGGTGACGCGTTCACTACCATTCACAATGAACTCGCCGCCACCGATCATGATAGGGATCTCGCCAAGATAGATCTCCTCCTCGACCGGCTCCGACTTCACCAAGCGAACGCGAATCTTGAACGGGTAGCCGTAGGTGACGCGGAGCTTTCGACACTCCTCCACCGTGTAGCGAGGACGCCCCAGTTCGTAGCTCACGTACTCGAGACTTAGCGTCTTGTCGTACGAGTAGATCGGGAAGATCTCGCGCAACAGCGCCTCAAGCCCCTCGGCCTTGCGACGATTGGGCGCAAGGTCAGGCTGGAGGAAGTTGAAGTACGACTTCGTCTGCATTTCGACGAGGTCGGGGATCTCGGCAACGGACCTGTATCGCCCGTAGACTACGGTCTCCATGCGGTTCCACCTGAGCACCCCACGCGGGGGCTTGTTTGCGACCTAAGGAAGCGGTCACTTAGCAAAAACAATCGGTCTCTGGACTCGCGGCACCGACGATGCCGACGCCACGAAGCCAGTGTCGCACGCAGCCCTGAGCCCCCTGGTAGTTCCAGGGTGATCTGGTTCGCGTGCAAAAAGTGATCCGGAGCTTCACAGCAAGCGTAGGGACCCAACTCACCCAACCACAACAAAAAAGTGTGGCCGAGCGTAGGAGCATGCTTCAGTGAACGGGCTGGCCAGCGATGACTCCGACCCGACAGGTGTCCTGGTCCGAGTCGAACGCATACAACGAGCCTGAAGGACTCCGGCCGACAGCACTACTTAAGCTCAGCCGTCGCACCCGCATCGGTGAGCTTTTTCTTGATCTCATTGGCTTCGTCTTTGTTGACGCCTTCCTTCACTGACTTTGGAGCCTCGTCAACAAGAGCCTTGGCTTCCTTGAGGCCAAGGCCGGTGATCTCACGCACCACCTTAATGACGTTGATCTTGTTCGGGCCACCCTCCTTGAGGACGACAGTGAACTCGGTCTTCTCCTCAACGACAGCAGCAGGGGCAGCGGGGCCAGCCGCGGCAGCCGCAGCAGGAGCGGCTGCAGAGACGCCCCAGCGTTGCTCCATAGCCTTGACGAGCTGAGCTGCCTTGCCCAAACTCAGGCCATCAATCTTCTTGAAGATGTCCTCGAGCTCGGAGTCGAGAACCACGTTTGCATTGTCCGACATGACTAGAACGACCTCTGGTGGTTGGAATGCAGAAACTTAGGAAGTAGGAGCGTCGACGGCCTTAGATTGCGCGTCGACCTTGGCCTGGATGCATCGAGCGAGGCCACCGGCCACCGCACTAACCAAGCTTGCAAGCGACCGCGCCGGACCGGAAATGGCCGACACGATCTGAGTATTGACAGTGAAACGATCCGGAAGATCCGCGATTGAAGCCGCCGATGCACCCGAGTACGCCGCACCCTCAACGACGCCACCCTTGATAGTGAGTGGCGCGTCCTTGGTCTTTTTGATCCACTCGCGAAGGATCTTCGCGGCTTGAATAGCACCCTCTTTCTGGGCTATCGCAATTCCGCAACGGCCGGTCAAGGCGCCCGACAGATCCAGCTTGAGGTGGGCGAAAGCCCGCGTCGCCAAGCGGCTGCGCACAACTCGGTAGCGAACGCCGGCCGCGCGCAACTTGCCGCGAATCTCAATGTCCTGCTTTGGAAGCAGCTTGCCAAACTCGACCACTACGCAGGATCCCATCTTCTGGAACTCACGCTGCAGGTCGGCGAGGAGAATCTCGTTGACTAGATTGGGCATGACAGAGGCTCCTATTCGACGGCGAGCGCGATGCCCGGCCCCATCGAGGTGGAAATGACGACCTTCTTGATGAATTCACCCTTCGCCTGCGCAGGGCGCAATGTTCGCAGGTGGTCAATGAAGGCTGTGAGGTTTGTAGCCAGATCCTCAGCAACGAACGACTTTTTCCCAATCGCCGCGTGAACGTTGGCGCCAGCGTCCGTCCGGAACTCGATCTTTCCCGCCTTGAACTCACGGACGGCAGCCGCAACATTTGGCGTTACGGTTCCAGCCTTCGGAGATGGCATTTTGCCCTGCGGGCCAAGGACTTTGCCGAGCTTGCCGACGTACTTCATCATGTCCGGAGACGCGATGGTCATGTCGAAGCCAGTGAATCCCTTCTCAATCTTCTCCGCCAAGTCGGCCGAGCCGACAAAGTCAGCGCCAGCGGCGAGAGCTTCCTTCGCGCGCTCCCCCTCAGCAAACACGGCGATTTTCACCGATTTGCCAGTCCCCTTCGGGAGACTGACCGATCCGCGAACTAGCTGATCAGTCTTCTTGGCGTCAATTCCGATACGCACTGCAATATCGACGGTCTCGTCGAACTTTGGCCCGACAAGCGATTTGATAAGCGACAGCCCCTCAACGACGGCGTAGCGCTTGTTGCGATCCACCTTCGCGGCGGCGTTCTGGTAGCGACGGCTGCGGATGCGAGCCATTGAGAATCCTGTAGAGGTAGGCCTTGCAAGTCGGCTAGCTCACCCGAGCCCTGGAGGCCGAGGTAACGCCAAGCCGCTGGAGTAGTCAGTCAACAACACGAATCCCGCATGAACGCGCGGTCCCTTCGACCATTCGCATCGCGGCTGCGACGTCAGCTGTGTTCAAGTCTCTCATCTTCAACTGGGCAACCTCGCGCACCTGAGCCTTGGTCACCTGGCCTGCAACCTGGCTGCCGGGCGTTTTGGCTGCGCTGGCAATCTTCGCGGCGCGCTTCAGCAACACCGCCGCTGGCGGCGACTTGTACTGCAGCGTGAAGGTGCGATCCTTGTAGACCGTGATGATGACAGGGATGATCAGACCGGCTTGGGCACGCGTTTCGTCGTTGAACTGCTTGACGAACTGCCCGATGTTGACGCCGTGCTGACCGAGCGCAGGGCCAACTGGCGGAGCAGGCGTAGCCTGGCCCGCGGGGCACTGCAACTTGACGATTCCGGTAACTTCCTTGGCCATGTCGATCTCTCAGCGGTCCAGGCGGATGGCTGCGAAAAGCTGCCACCCTCCCACTTGAAGAGCCGCCTTTGTGGGGCGGGTTGTAGGCGGCTCATGCCGCCCACCTAAGGGGGCGAAGATTGAATCAAATCGTCCGCACTAAATCAACTCAACTTCCCAATATCCGAGCGACATCGGAGTCGGTCGGCCAAAGAAGTTGACGGAAACATCAAGCATTCCCTTCTCCGCATGGACTTCTTCCACCACGGCATCGGTGTTCTCGAAGGCACCAGTCTTGATCTTGACACGGTCGCCCTTCTTGAAGGCAATGGCGACCTTGGGCTGGTCCTTGCTGGCATCCATGTGAGCCAAGACCTTCTCAACGTCTTCGCCGCGGGCCGGAGTTGGTTGCGCATGCCCACCGACGAAGTCCCCGAACCCCGGGGTCTCGCGGAGGACGAACCAAACTTCATCGGACAAGTCCATCTGGATCATCAGATACCCAGGATAGAGCTTCCGGCGCTTGACGGTCTTCTTGCCCTGCCGGTGGTCGGCGATCGTCTCGGTTGGAACCACAATTTGTGGCACGAGACCTTCGATCCCAGATTGCTTCAGTCGCCGAACCATGTTCTCGCGGATGCGGTCCTCGCGATTGACCTGGACGCGCAAGAAATACCAGTCGAGGGCCATCAGGCGTCCCCTCCCATCAACATCAGCATGACCCTGATCAGCGACAGATCGATGAGGGTCAGGAAGATGAACATGATGACCACCATCACGGTGACGGCCAACGTGCCCTGCCAAGCCTCAGCCCAAGTCGGCCAAGTGACTTTCTGCAGCTCGGTCTCGGTATCAATCAGCGTATCGGCGATCTTTGGCGCGCTGAGGGTGCGGTGAATCACCAAGGCGCAGACCGTCAGGACACCGATCGCGATGAGAGTTGAGGCCTTTAGGGTCTTTAGGATTGGGAACGGATCGATGAAGACCGGGTTCGTTTCACCCATCCACTTGTCGAGCAAGTCCGACAGGCCGCCGCCATGGAAACAGCCGTAGGCAACGAGCAGCACAAGCGCCCAGAAGGCGAACATGCGCGTGTAGCGTCCTTGATCCTTGCGATAGCTCACGAGTCGAGTCCTCTTCGAGCGGCCTTCGCAGGTATGCGCCCGAGAAATCTACGTTGTCAGGTCCAGCGTTGAACTGTTGGCCAACGCCCTAGTCTAAGAAACACTACGGGCCATGACGCTCTTGCGCCACGGCCCGCGATCCTGGTCACCCGAGCTTTCTTGGGAATCGCAGGCTGCCGCGCGACAGCTCCGAAGAGCTCTCGCCTGTGAAGGTGGCAGGGCAGGAAGGAATCGAACCCTCAACCGGTCGATTTGGAATCGACTGCTCTACCAGTTGAGCTACTGCCCTGTGCGCTGCCGCCACAGACAAGCTGCGACGGCAGGTTGTTGAGCTGGCAGACCCAACCCAACTCGCCAGATCACGCAAGCGCGATCAGGCGATGATCTTCGTAACTCGTCCAGCACCGACGGTGCGACCACCCTCACGGATGGCGAAGCGCTGATGCTCGTCCATCGCGATCGGGGTGCCGAGCTCGACCTCAACCTCGACGTTGTCGCCAGGCATGCACATTTCGGCACCGACCAACTTGGCCGTGCCCGTGACGTCCGTCGTGCGGAAGTAGAACTGGGGTCGATAGCCGTTCATGAACGGCGTGTGGCGACCACCCTCTTCCTTGGTCAAGGCGTAGACTTGGGCGTTGAACTTGGTGTGAGGGGTGACGGACCTCGGTGCAGCGAGCACCATGCCGCGCTCGATATCCTCCTTCTTGAGGCCACGGAGCAGCAAGCCCACGTTGTCGCCGGCAATCCCCTCGTCCAAGACCTTCTGGAACATCTCGACGCCAGTAACTGTGGTAACACGGGTATCGCGAATACCAACGATCTCGACGTTTTCGCCGACCTTGACGCGGCCGCGCTCGACACGACCAGTCGCGACCGTGCCGCGACCCTCGATCGAGAACACGTCCTCAACCGGCATAAGGAACGGCTTGTCGATCTCCCGCTTTGGCTCCGGGATGGCGGCGTCGATCGCGTCCATCAAGTCGAAGATGCACTTGCTGTCCGGATTGGTTGGCCCGGGATTCTCGGTCGACAGCGCTCGGAACGAAGCGCCGCGCACAACTTTGGCCGTGTCGCCAGGATAGTCGTACTTGCTGAGCAACTCACGAACCTCCATCTCCACCAAGTCGAGCAACTCGGCATCATCAACCAGATCGCACTTGTTGAGGTAGCACACGATCGCCGGCACACCGACCTGACGGGCGAGCAGCACGTGCTCCTTCGTCTGGGGCATGGGGCCGTCGTCGGCCGCAACAACGAGAATGGCGCCGTCCATCTGCGCCGCACCCGTGATCATGTTCTTCACGTAGTCAGCGTGCCCCGGGCAGTCGACGTGGGCGTAGTGGCGGTTCTTCGTCTCGTATTCGACGTGGGCCGCCGAAATGGTGACGACGCGAGTGGCATCGCGGACCGTTCCGCCCTTCGCCACGGCCGCATACTCCTTGTACTTAGCCATCCCCACCGACGCGAGCGTGTAGGTGATGGCCGACGTGGTCGTCGTCTTGCCGTGGGCAACGTGCCCGATTGTCCCCACGTTCACGTGGGGCTTGGTTCTCGTGAAAGCTTCCTTGGCCATGGGATCTCGAATTCGGTGGGGTCCACTAGGAGCCCCGGACTGACTGGGTTCAAAAGGTGGAGCTGCTAGCGGGAATCGAACCCACGACCTCCTCCTTACCAAGGAGGTGCTCTACCAGCTGAGCTATAGCAGCGAACGGATCGTCAAAAAAAGAACGAGGATAACCTGGAGCGGGTGAAGGGAATCGAACCCTCACCACCAGCTTGGAAGGCTGGAGCTCTACCTTTGAGCTACACCCGCAGCGCAAGACGCATGGGGCCGGGGCGATCCACGATCGCACCGACTCCGTTGAGTCTCACTTGTTCGGTTCGCGCGTACGCCGCAGGGCACCTGCTGACCCCGTGGAAGACTTGGTGGGCGGAGCAGGATTCGAACCTGCGAAGGCTGAGCCACCAGATTTACAGTCTGGTCCATTTGGCCGCTCTGGAATCCGCCCGTTACCGTGCGCGCGATCCCTCCCAAAGCAACGAGGCCGCGTCGCGAACTCACGGGGAGCGCCGTTCGAATCTGGAGCTAGCGATGGGACTTGAACCCACAACCTCCAGATTACAAATCAGGTGCTCTGCCAGTTGAGCTACGCTAGCGGTCTAGCTGCTGCGGAAAGGACGAAGGAAGATACCGACGCACCTTTGTAGTTCAAGACCGGGGACGGCTTTTTTGGTCCCACTCTGTAGCTGGACGCCCTAGTGCTCGACTGACGCGCGAGCGCAGGCACCATGATCGGCCGCCAACTGTTGGACGCGCGCCGCAAATGCGAGCAGGTCGAAGGGCTTCCGCAACACGGCTCGCACGTGCGACAGGCGCGCCAAACGATCCGTAATGCTGGCATCTAGAAACCCCGAGATCACAACGGTCGGTGGAACCGGCTCCAAGTCGGCCATCGACTCTATGACCTCTAGCCCCGACGCTCGCGGCATGTCCAAGTCGCAGACCACCACGCGCAGACCGGGTTCACGCACCCTGGCGCGGGCCGATTCGCCGTCAAAGGCGTGAGCGACCGTTAGTCCTGACCGAGCCAGAACTTCCGTCAGTAGGGCGCTGATTGCGCCATCGTTGTCGGCGATCAGGACGTCCGTCACGATTGCCTCGGAGCGACGGGTCGCGAGGAACGACCGTCGGCATGGAAGAACAGAACCTACCCACGCCGGAGCAACGAACAACTGCTCGTGTGTCGCACACATGTCACGATCGAGACTATGCCCCAAGGGGCTGCAGCCAAGAAACATCTTCGAACGGCACGTCCATCTTCACGTTGCCGTACTCCACCACCACGTGTTCGCGAACCTTGTCGATCTTGTGCACGACGCAGAGTCGACGCCAACGCGGCAGGAACACCGAATCGCCCTTCTTCAGCGCTTGGCAAAAGGCCATGCGACGGCGGTGAAGTGCCGCGTGCCGCAGTAGTCCATCGGCGATGCCTTTGAGCGCGCGCGCGCGTTCCCCATGCACCCCAGGAGCGCTGAGCAAAGCCACCAGCGACTCCTGCATCGCGGCATGCGCCCGACGAAGCTCCGTCTCTACCACGCCGTCGGCCTCTTCCTGAAGCCAGACTTCCTTGCGAACTGCGTCCGCCATACGCCCTTCCAACTCCGCCTGCCGCTCGACCGTCGCCCGAGAAACGTCCGCGGTGCGCCGCCGATCGGCCTCCGCGTCACGGCGTGCCACCTGGACGCGCTCGATCAGATGATCCAGCGTTCGGTCGCGGGTGCCGAGCAATTCTCGTGCGCGCGCGACCACCGATGCCGGCATGCCCACGCGCCGCGCGATGTCGAGCGCATGGCTGTTGCCAGGAATGCCAAGGTCCAACCGGTAGAGCGGACTCAGCGTTGCGCCATCAAACGCCATCGAGCCGTTGTCGGCGCCATCGTGCTCATAGGCAAAGTCCTTCAGTCGTCCCAAGTGAGTCGTCACGACGGCGAAGGTGCCCGCCGCCTGCAGCGCTTCGAGCACCGCATAGCCAAGCACGCCGCCTTCCTCCGGATCAGTTCCAGCACCCAACTCGTCCAGCAACACCAATGAGCCAGGCGAGGCGTGTTCGAGGCAACGCGCGATGCGCTGGACATGCGAACTGAAGGTCGACAGGTTCTGCGAAATCGCCTGCTCGTCGCCAATGTCCGCCTTCACCGCCCGAAAGAACGGAATCTGCGCACCGGCGTTCGCGGGGATCGGCAGTCCGCTGAGCGCCATCACCGTAAGCAGCCCGATGGTCTTCAAGACGACCGTCTTGCCGCCCGTGTTTGGACCGGTAACGACCAACATGTGGTGCGGGTCGCCGAGAGCGATGTCGAGAGGGACAATCGGGGAGCCGTCCCGCCGCGCCAACAACAACGGATGCCGGGCGCCCATCAATCGCAGTGGGCCACTAGCGACCACGGTTGGTACCGTATACCCCGCGCCAACCAACCTCGCCTTCGCCTGCAGCAGGTCAGCGGCGGCGACGAACTCGATGCTCGCAACGATGTCGTCCGCGTTCCTGCGCAAGCCGCGAGCAGCATCCGCAAGCACGACGTTGATCTCACGATTCTCTGCCGCCTTCGCATCGGAGAGTCGATTCGCGGCTTCGATGACAATCTCTGGCTCAACGAACAGGGTGGCACCCGAGGCACTGCGGTCGTGCAAGACGCCGACGACACGATTGCGGCTGTCTGACTTTACTTGAAGGACTGGGCGGCCATGGCGCCATACCGGCTCCGATGCCTGCAAGTACTTCCGCAACTCAGCCGAGGCGAGAAGGCTGGCCATCTTGGTGTCGATCGCCAGCCTAGCCAGCTCTATCTCGGCGCGGATCTTCGCGAGCTTGTGTGAGGCCGAATCCAAGACCTCGCCGCGATCATCGACCATACGTTCCAGTTCGTCGACCAAGTCCGCGATGTCGCAAGCCACCGAGGCAAAGCGGACGAGCGCAGGCGTAGCCGCAGCAAACCAAATTCGGCAGCGCTCCGCCGCTCGCAACACGCGCTTGCAGTCGGCCAAGTCCTTCGCTTGCAGCGGATGTTCGCCAGCAAGGAACGGCGCCCACCACGAACGCACATCGACCGCCCCCCACAACGGCAACTCCAAGCCATCACCCAGGCGCTCGGCCAATTCACTCGTCGCCTGCAATTGTTGAACAACGTGGTCGACTGTCTCACAGGGCCCGAGGGCCTCAACCGCGGAACGTCCAAGTGGCGTCGTCAGTCGCTCGGTGAGCTGCGCGCGCACGACGTGGAACTCAAGCGCGTCGAGGTCAAACACTAGCTGCTTACTGCTGGATGCCACCGGCGCATGTTGCCCGCTGCACCCGCCATGTAAACTCTGCACCCCTGATGAAGAGCGAACGCAAAGCAGGCTTCGGCACTCTCGCGATCCATGCCGGCCAGTCACCCGACCCCACAACCGGCGCCATCATGACGCCGGTGTACCTAACCAGCACCTACGTCCAGGAAGCGCCCAGCAAGACCAAGGGCTACGACTACTCCCGCACGCACAACCCAACCCGCACGGCCCTCGAGCAGAACCTAGCAGCCTTGGAGGGCGGCAAGTTCGGATTGGGGTTCGCAAGCGGCATGGCAGCAATCCACTGCGTGCTCAACCTGCTGCGTGCCGGCGACCACGTGATCGCTGGCAACGATCTCTACGGTGGCACGTACCGCATCCTGCAGACGGTGTTCGCGAAGTTTGGCGTCGAGACCACATTCGTCGACCTCACGGTCCCCGGACGCCTCGAAGCCGCGTTTCGCGATTCGACCAAGTTGGTCTTGGTGGAAACGCCGACCAATCCACTGCTGAGGTGCTGCGACCTCACGGCAATCGCGAAGGTCTGCAGGCAGCGCAAAGTGCTCACGCTTGCCGACAACACGTTCGCCACCCCATACCTGCAGAACCCTCTCGCGCTCGGGTGCGACATCGTCACCCACTCCACCACGAAGTACCTGGGAGGCCACAGTGATGTCGTCGGGGGCGTGCTGATCACCAACGATGCCGAACTGCACAAGCGGCTCGCACACTTCCAAAACAGTTGTGGCGGCACGCCGGGACCAATGGACTGCTTTCTCGTGCTGCGCGGCACCAAGACGCTGCACATCCGCATGGAGCGACACTGCCAAAACGCGATGCAGGTTGCCAAGTGGCTCGAAGCCGACACGAGAGTGGCGCGCGTCCTGTATCCATGGCTACCAAGCCACCCCAACCACGCCCTGGCAAAACGCCAGATGCGTGCAGGCGGAGGGATGGTGTCGGTCGAACTCAAGGCCACCGTCGCGCAAGCCAAGAAGGTGTGCTCGTCGTTTCAGGTGTTCTCGCTCGCGGAGAGCCTCGGCGGCGTCGAAAGCCTGGTGGACCATCCGGCTACCATGACACACGCGTCGATCCCCCCGGCGGCGCGGCGCGCCGCGGGGCTCGAAGATGGACTGATTCGGCTTTCGGTCGGCATCGAAGACGCCGACGACCTGATCGCCGATCTCGACCGCGCTATGCGCAGGCTCAAGTAGTGGCGCGATCCGTCGACGTCAGGCCGTGCCTTGGGCTTCGCCGCCATCCTTTGCCTTCTTCACCTTGAGTGCCGACAGGCCGCCATCGTCATCATCGTCATCGAGTGACAGGCCGCCGACATCCTCGCCAGACACCTTCTTGCGCATCAGGCGACCCACTTTGAATTTCACGATGCGCTTCTTTGGGACGGGCACCTTTTCGAGCGTGCGTGGGTTCTGCGCCAATCGGGCCGCGCGCTCGCGCGACTCAAAGACGCCGAACTCGCGAAACTCCAAGCGGTTGCCGTCCGCGAGCTCGTCGATGATCGAGTTCAAGAAGGACTGAATGACCTCCTTGGCAACCACTTTGGTCACGCCTGTGCGTTCGGCAATGCGATGGACCAGTTCTTTCTTGGTGACGGTCTTCACTGCGGCCTCCTGGGGGTTCTTCTGCACGCAACTCGCGACCGACGCGGATGCATCAAGTCGCGTCGGACTATACTGTTGCGGAGAGAGTGTCGACAAGGATCCCCAAACCTCCGAGATTTGAGCGAGCGGCGATCGAATGGCCCTGGTGGTCGGCTGCACTGCCACCAGCACACGAACTTTGGCCGCGAACCACTGGTGTCGCCGTCTCCGACCATCGCACGTCCTGGGTTCGGAGAATGCCATCATCGAAAGGTGGTGTATTCGTAAAGACTTATGAATACACAACTTGGCGCAGCCGATTGCGTGACTTCGCCAAGCGAACGGGGCCACTTTCAACACCTCGGACCGTGCGCGAGTTCGACGCCCTTTGCTGGCTTCGGGCCAACCGCATTCCAGCACCAACACCACTCGCGGCGCTCGTTTGGCGCGTCGCTGGCTTCGTAAGTCGCACCACACTCGTTACATCGGCTTGGCCTGGGACCGCGGCGTCGGAGGTGTTGCCGAGCCTGGCTGCGGCCGAGCGCATCGACGCTGCGGTAGCCATCGGCCGCTTCGTTTACCGGCTGCATGAACTCGGGTTTCGCGATCGCAACCTCGACTTGCGCAACCTCCTGCTCCTGCGCACCGCGGCGGCGTGGCAGGTGACCAAGATCGACTCACCACGATTTGTACTGCGACCGCCCAGCCGAGATGAGGACGCGCTCTCACGCGCCGATTGGCAGCGATTGGCGCCGCAGCTTGCGGTGTTCGGCCTCGATGCGGTGGCGCGTGAAGCAACATCGTCAACCTAGATTCGCGATCACGCCACGTGATCAGGGCTTGGTTGGCCAGTGCAGATCATCGAGGCGCACAGCCCGCAACGGCTCAGGCCCGACCAGCAACTCAATGCGCTCCATGCGGAACGGAACCCCGAGTGTGCGTTCGAACTGCTCGTGGCCATCCGAAGGATCACGACCATCCAAGAACCAGCGGAACGCAGCGCGCGCGCGAGGCCAGTACACTCGTCGCTCGTCATCGCTCTGCGGCACGATCTCGTAGTAGAGCATGCCGATGTTGAGCGCCGCCCGCACGGTCGTCGGGGATTCGGCAAGGATGCCGAGATAGGCATCGATCGCTTCGCGCAATCGCTTCGCGCGCCACATGGCCGCGGCGCGATCCATGCGCACGCTCACGTCGCGCGGCAGCTTCGCCTCCAGCTTGTCGAGTAGCGCGATCGCGTCGTCGATGCGCGGCAGTCGGTAAAGCAGTAACGACACATAGTCGCGCAGCGCCCCGATGTCCTCCGGGCAGCTTGCCAAGTAGTCGCGATAGTCGATCGCAGCCTCTTCTTCGCGCCCGAGTTCAACCAGCACCTGGGCGCGTTCGCGCCGCGCTTCGTGCAACTGCGGGTCGTTGACGATGGCCGCTGCATACATGTCGAGCGCTTGCAGCTGCCGTCCTTGGCGTCGAGTTACGCGCGCCTGCGACAAATGCGCCCAGGCAAACGACGGATCTTTCGCAAGGATCGCCGCCAGCGCATTGTTCTGCGCATAGGACGTTTCCGCCAACCGCGCCCGGCAGTACGCAATCACCGTCGAATCGCCGTTCGCTGACCGCAGATAGAAATCGATCATCGCCTGCTGATCCGCACCGCCGACCCGCCTTGCCACGTCCTGGTAGGCGAGATGCGCACGCACCAGATCGGGACATCGACGGATCACCGCGGTCAGCTCAGCCAGTGCCACTGCATCCTCTCGCGCCAGCATGGCTGTTCGCGCCCGCTGCCACGCCGCATCCCCCTCAGGATCCTGGCAGACCGTGTAAACCTGCGGATCGATGGCCCCGTCAAATCGCCGTGGCCCCGTGTTGCAGGAGAGCAATGCACTCGCGAGGCACGCCAACAGGACCACGCGAGAAGCGCTCATCGCTGCAGGACACCGTCGGCAATCGCGAACTGTTTCACTTCGCGCGGTGCGGTTGCAGCGTCCTTTACGAACACGAAACCGCCGCCGGCGATCGCATTCAGCGTCAGCTCGCGCCTCCCGCTGTAGACCCGACGCCGCACCTGGTTGACCACGCGGAACGTGGTCTGCTTGCCAGCGACCCAGCCGGTATCGGTGAGCTGTCGGCCGTCGCCAACCGCCACCAAGAACGCGGCGTCTGCCACGCCGGCCGTGTTGGTCCAGACGGTGTCGACAAACCCATCCCCTGGCTCGGTGCTCACCGTGTGGCGCGTTCGATCCACCGCCGGTGCGCCCACCTGCGCATCGAAGTTCGCTGTCAATTCGACCAACAGCTCGGCGCAACCCACTTCACGCCCAACCAAGAACGGTTCCAGCAGCCGCCGCTCCGCCAAACGCCGCTGTTCTGGCGTTGCCGGATTCGCTGCGCATGCGGACAAGAAGACCAACCCAATCGCACCCGTCAACGCTCGCATCGTCATCATCGTCGCCTCCGTTGTGGTCAATCCTTGCGGCGCAACCCGACGCGTTCGCGCACGAGTTGCATGGTTGCTTCTGCCGCCGCCCGTGCCTTGTCTGCCCCCGCCGCCAAGATGTCGTCAAGCCGAGCTGGGTCACTGCGCAGCACTGCCGCACGCTCGCGAATGGGCCCTTTCACGGCCTCCATGTTCGCGGCCAACATCTTCTTGCAGTCAAAGCAGCCAAGCTGCGCCGAACGACATCCAGCCGCGATCTCTTCGCGCTGTTCGGCCGACGTAAAGTAGCCGTGGTAACTGAAGATGTTGCAGACCTCGGGCGTGCCCTTGTCCGACTTGCGCAAACGCGCCGGGTCGGTCTTGGCGCCGCGCAGCTTCAGCATCGTCTCGTCCGCCGTCTCGAACAGACCAATCTCGTTGCCCTTCGACTTCGACATCTTGGCCTGCCCGTCGAGGCCGATCACCCGCGGCGCCTTGCTGCGCACCGTCTGCGGATCCGGGAAGGTCTCGCCATAGACGAAGTTGAACCGCCGCAGCGTCTCCCGCGCGAGTTCGAGATGTTGGTCCTGATCCTCACCAACTGGCACTCGTTCGGCCCGGTACAGGGCGATGTCGGCCGTCTGCAAGATTGGGTAGGTGAACAAGCCGGCGTTGATGTTCTCGGGCTGCTGCGCGCTCTTGTCCTTGAACTGCGTCATGCGGTTCAAGTCGCCGAGCGGAGTCAGGCACGTCAGGATCCAAGCCAGCTCGCTGTGCTGCGGCACGTGCGATTGAACGAACAACGTCGCCTTGTCCGGATCGACCCCGCTCGCCAGCATGCCGATCGCGACTTCGCGCACCGCCCGCTGCAACACCGCCGCCTCCGGCCGCTGCGTTAGCGCGTGCAAGTCGACGACACAAAAGAAGGACTCGTACTGCTGCTGCAACTCGACGAAGTTGACCAAGGCACCGAGGTAGTTGCCGATGTGCAGATTGCCGGTCGGCTGGATGCCGGACATGGTGCGAACCATGGCGTCGGTATACAGGAGGCGACGCGCCGCGCGAAAGCTGGCGCAGCACTTGCGTCGCGACTGCGCTGTGGCGCCCTTTGTCGCTGCACCCCCGAACGTCCCTGGCAGCGCGCCTCCCTCGCTCGGTATCCTGCTCGCACTTCATGGCGCTCCGTTCTCTTCTGGCCTGCCTCGCTCTGATCGCGACCAGCGCCTGCGCCTTGCTGCCGCGCGAGCTCAACCTCGCTCCGGTGTGGTTCCACCGCCTCGATGCCGAAGGCAAGGTGCTCGAGTGGGACGCCGCCTGGCCGCTGTTGCACTACGAACGCACTCCCGAAGGCGGCGACGACTTTCGCATCCGACCGCTCTATCGCCGCGTCACCGAACCCGAGCTCGCCGCCACCGAGCATCAGTTTCTGTGGCCATTCGGCCGCGTCCGTATCTACCCAGAGGAAACGTCGAGTCGACTATTCCCCCTGTGGAGCTGGCGCTCACGACCCAACGACGAAGGCACTCGCGACACCGATTGGTATCTTCTGTTCCCATTCATCTGGGGCGGCCACTCCGCCGACGACCGCGAGAACTACTTCGCGGTCCTGCCCTTCTTCGCCGACATCCCGCAGTTCCTCACCTACGACCGCTTCCGGACGCTGCTGTTCCCCTTGTGGGTTGGGCTCGACAAGGGCGGCCACCGTCACAACCTGTTTCTGTGGCCCTTCATCGGCACCAGCTCCTGCGCCGAGAACGGCCACCGCTGGTTCCGCATCCTGCCGTTCTATGGCCACGACATCGAGCCGGGCATGCACGACCGCCGCTTCTTGCTCTGGCCGTTCTTCGCGTGGAGCACCGAGAACCAAGATGGTGACAGTGGCGAAGTCGACAGCTTCTGGGCCTGGCCGCTGTTTGGCTGGCGCACGGGTCCGTCGGTGTCCGGCTGGATGGCGCTTTGGCCGTTCTTCCAGTCGACCAGCAAACAGGAGCACTTCTTCTCGCTGACGATTCTCTGGCCGTTCTTCCGCTACTACTGGAACCGCGCCGAAGACAACGTGACGCAGTGGTGGCTGTGGCCGTTCGTCGGCCGCGTCACCAGCGACGACCAGCGCGCGTGGACCTTCGCCTGGCCGCTCGTCTGGTGGCGAGAGTACGACGACCCAGACGGGCACACCGCGCAACAGTGGATCCTGCCATTCTTCTGGCGCGTGGTGCAGGAAGCGAACACCGGCGAACGGGAGAGCTTCGTCAAGCTGTGGCCACTCGGACACCGCACGCAGAAGCGCGACGCCAATGGCGCCCACGTCGGCGGCGACTGGAGCGTGCTGTCGCCATGGCCGTGGCGCGACGGCAATGCCTATGGTGTGCAAGAGGCGTGGGGTTGGTTGTGGGAGCTGGCGCGTGGCGTTCGGCGTGCGCGCGACGACAACGCCATCGACGTCGGCGGCCGTTTGTTCACCGCCCGCGAACGCCAGAGCGAGACGACGGCCAGCGTGCCATTCCTCTTCAACTACGAACGGGATCGCACTGGCGCCGCAACGATCCGGCTGTTTCAGTTCCTGCCGATTCCGCTGGGCGGTGGCGACGCAACCGCAGCCGGGTCAAGCCAACGATGAACCCGCTCGCCCACCTCGGCCAGTTCGTGGTCAAGCGCGCCGATGGCGCCGGCTTCGTGTGCGAACTGCTGCTGCGCACAGCCCTCTACACGCCAAGGCTGCGTCGCCGCCTGCGATTCATGCTCGACACCGCCTACAACGCGGGGGTGCGATCGCTGCCGGTGACCATGGTGGTCGCCGCGTTCGCGGGGGCGATCCTGGCGATGCAGACCGGCATCGAACTGAGGCGTTTTGGTGACACGGCGGTGCTCGGCACCATCACCGCGCTGTCGATGTGCCGCGAGATGGGGCCGTTCATCACGGGGGTCATCCTCGCCGCCACCGTTGGCTCATCGATCGCGGCCGAGATCGGCACCATGACCGTCAGCGACGAAGTCGCTGCCCTCGAAGTCATGTCGATCGACCCAGTCGATTACCTGGTGTTGCCACGCGTGGTGGCGCTGGCCCTGATGTGTCCGATTCTCACCGTGCTGTCGAACCTGATCGGCATCTTCGGCGGCAGCGTCATCGCCGAACACAACCTCGGCGTCTCCCCCCAGCTCTACTGGGTCAGCGCCAAGGAAGCCCTGACTTCGTCCGGCATGCTGCTGCCCAAAGAGGTCTACGTCGGTCTGCTGAAGGCGTTCGTCTTCGGCATCGCGATCGCGACCGTCAGCTGCGCGGCCGGCTTGCGCGCGGCCGGTGGTGCACTCGGGGTGGGACTCGCCGTGCAAACCGCCGTGCGCAACTCGGTCCTGCTCATCATCGTGCTCGGCTTCATCGTCACCTGGTTCTTCTACTTCCTCGCCGGATGATCGAACTTCGCGACGTCTCCAAGCGGCTCGGCAGCAGGCAGATCCTGGCGGGCATGACGCTGGCAGTGAAGAAGGGCATGAACTTCGTGCTGATGGGGCCATCGGGCAGCGGCAAGAGTGTCACGCTGCGCCACGTGATCGGCATCCTGCGGCCCGACCAAGGCGTGGTCCTGGTCGATGGCCAGGAAGTGTCGGCGATGGACAACAAGCAGTTGATGGCCCTGCGCAAGCGCATGGGCTACCTGTTCCAAAACGGCGCCTTGATCAACTGGCTGTCGGTGTTCGACAACGTCGCACTCCCGCTGCGAGAGCATGCACGTCTGCCCAAGAGCGAACTCGAAGACCGCGTGCAGCAGGTGCTGCGCCTGGTCAAACTCGATCACGCCGCGGCGCAGTTTCCACCGAGCATCTCCGGCGGCATGAAGCTGCGCGCCGGGCTCGCCCGCGCCCTGGTCACCAATCCCGAGTACGTGCTCTACGACGAGCCGAACGCGGGCCTCGACCCGATCATCAGCCACCAGATCCACGAGCTGATTGCGCAAGTGCGCGACGAACTCAACGTCACCGGCCTGATCGTCACCCACTCGCGCGCCTGCGCCACGCAGTGTGGCGATCGCATCGGCATTCTCGAAAACGGCAAGCTCGCCATCGAAGGCAGCGTCGCCGAGATGGTGCAGAGCGAACATCCTTTGGCCCGCGCCTTCCTTGGCGGCGGCTCCGACTGACTCCCAGGAGACATCCATGGACCGCATTCGTCGCGACACTCTGTTGGGCCTCGTCTTCTTCGGCTCGCTGGCGTTCCTCCTGTGGGCAACGGTCAACCTGACCGACATGTCAGTCGACAACGTGCGCATCAAGGTCTTCTTCGAGCAGGCGGGCAGCTGCGAAGTCGGGACCAACGTGATGGTGCTCGGCAAGAAGATTGGCAAGGTCGGCACGATCGACGTGCTCTACGACCGCCCAAGCAAACCGGTGGCGATGACGCTGCTGCTGCGCGAGGCCATCCCGATGAAGAAGGGTTACGAGATCTCGGTGCGCGACGCCGGCGTGCTCGGCGGCAAGCAGATCTACATCCAACCGGGCTTTGAAGGCGCCCCACTGCCGCTCGATGGCGACTTCAACGGCTTCGTCGAACCTGGCGCCTTCGAACAGGTCGGCAACATTGCGAAAGGCGAAGGCAAGCTGGGCGAAAAGGCGTTCGACGCGGTCGAGCAGATCCGGCTGTTCTTCGCCAACATGAACAACCCGGAGACCACGGTCGGCCGCCTAGTCACCAGCCGCGATCTCCACGACAGCCTGCTGGGGGCTTCCGACCGGCTCGGCACCATCTTGCAAGCGATCGTCGACCAGAAGGGGGCCATCGGCGATCTGGTGATGAACGAAGACACGAAGGACAACGTGCACAAGTTCGTCGCCGACTTGAAGTCGATCAGCAACAAGCTCGATGCGGGGACCGACGGCGTGCTGGGTGTCTTGCTCAACGACCGCAAGGCCGCCGCGAACGTGCAAGCGATCCTCGGCAACATCGACGCCATCATCGCCGACGCGCACAAGGGCGACGGCATCATCGGACGCCTGCTGCGCAACGACGAGCTGGCGCGCAAGTTCACCAACCTCGTCGGCAACCTCGACACGCTGCTCGCCAACGCCGTCAACCCCGAAGCGGGTGCACTCGGCGTCTTCACTAGCGACAAGGAGACTGCCCTGCACATAAAGACGACGCTCGCCAACCTGCGCGACGTCAGCGACAAGCTGAACCGCAATGAAGGCCTGCTCGGCGTGCTGCTCAACGACAAGGACCTCGGGGTGCGCTTCCGCCGCATCATGACGCAGGTCTCACGCGCCCTTGAGGATGCGCGCGAGGCCGCTCCGATCGGCAACCTGATCCAGGTTCTGCTCGGCGCGTTCTAGCGATCGGTTCGCGGTAGTTCGTCCACCCTCCGAGCGCGGCACGCACAAGTTCGCCGTCGGCAACCGCCGATGAGGCCGAGAAGAGGAGTGCGACATCATGAGCGGAACGGGTTACCGCGAAGCGTTCACCGAGTTGTTCGGGTTCGTCGAGGGCCACGCGACCTTCGCGGACGCCCACGCCGCCAGCCAGCAAACCAACAGCTTCCGCCGGGGCACGGCCGACTTCTGGCACTACAAAGCGAGCGTCGGTGGTGCGTTCGTCGCCGACGCGGACCTCGACCAGTTTCAGCACGACAGCCTCTTCCATTTCTGCACTTCGCGCCACCTCGGTCGCGACGAGATGGCGCTGACGCAGGCACGGGCGCGCGATGCGACGCTGACCGAGCGATTGCTCGCGATCGGCGACTCGCCGGTTGGCTATCGACCCGGCGCGCTAGCAGCCGACGCCTGCACCGTGATTCACACCCGCCACGTTTCGCAACTGGCGATGCTGTTGTCGCACTTGCAAAGGCACGGTGATCCGGCCGGCATGCACTTCCTCGAGATCGGCGGCGGGTTTGGCAACTTCCCGCGCCTGCTCGGCACGCACTGTGGATTCGGCTCGTGGACGATCTGCGACATGCCGTTCATGAATCGCTTGCAGCAGTGGTACCTCGCGCGCACGCAGCCAAGCCGACCACAAACCACCGATGACTACGGCGCGATCGGGAACGGCACGCTGCGCTTCATCGCCACCGACCACAAGAACGAGTTTGCCGACGAGTTTCCTGGTGCCGACGTACTGGTCAGCACCCACGCCTGGAGTGAACTGACGCGCGACGACTGGCTGTGGTACTTCCGCAACCTCCTGCCGAAGGTGCGCTTCCTGCTCTACGCAGCTTCGGCCGAGACGCCAAGCGAAGCCGAAACCAACTGGCGACTCGCGCGGTTGCAGCGTGAACTACGCGTCGTCGACAGCTTCCGCACCCACGACAACAGCTGCGTCGTCGCCCTGTTCGAACGCCGGTAAGGGCAGCCATCGAGCCTCAGTCGACAGCGATCCAGGCGCGCGGCAAGCGTGTGCGTTGCACCAACGATTCCTTGGCGGCCTTGCTGAGCCGCTTCACCCGCGCCTCGACGCGCAACGCCAACGACAACGTGCCGACGCGGGAGGAGAACGCCAGCACCAGCGGTCCGCGGCCGCGCAACGCCTTGGCGCCGCGACCGGACGCATGCATGCGCAGCCGCGCGGCGACGTCGAGGGCGATGCCGGTGTACAGCGCGCCGTTCTTGCTGCGCACCAGGTAGAGGAACCAGCGCTGCGGGCGGCGAACAACTTGATCGGCAGCGGGTGAATGCCTCGCCATGCCCGCAAGCTACCCACCGCCCGTCCGGAACGTGCGGCTGGATTCGATGGGCGCGACGCCGGACGCTCCTGCGCGCCGTGACCAAGACCACCCGCATCGAGTTGACAACGACCATCGCGGCACCAGTGCAAGTGTGCTTCGACCTGTCCCGCAGCATCGACCTGCACCTGGACTCACTCGGACACACCGGCGAACGCGTCGTCGCGGGCCGCACTTCGGGCCTGATCGAACTCGGTGAAGAAGTCACGTGGCGCGCGCGCCACTTCGGCTGCTCGCACGAACACCAAGCCCGCATCACCGCCTTCGACTCGCCGCGGCACTTTCGCGACAGCATGGTGAAAGGCCGCTTCCGCCACTTCGAGCACGACCACTTCTTCGCGCCGATCGAACAGGGCACCCAAATGCGCGACGTGCTCGAGTTCGCGTCGCCATGTGGCGCCATCGGTCGACTCATCGATCGCTTGGTGTTGAAGCGCTACCTGACGCGCCTGCTGCAGCGGCGCAACGCCGTGATCCGCGCTGCCGCCCAAGCGATCCAGGGCAAACCAAGGGGCTGACCATCAGCCAGTCGGCGGCTCCCCGGCATCGAGGAAGCGCGCGCGAAGTGCGGGCGTTGGCACCCAGCATGCTTCGCTCTTGCCAAACCAGCGATGGCGATTGCGCGCGATCCAGTCGTAGACGAGGTCGCGCAGGGGATACGGCACCAGCCAGCAGACGCTGAGCAGCGGCCACGGCCAGCGCAACCCGCGCGCGATCGCCAGCGCCGCGCCAGACTTCGCGCGCCAACGGCCGCCCGCCACCAAGATGATGCTGTCTGGCACTTGTGCGGTCGCCCCGACCTTCGCCAGCGCGGCCTTGCCCGCGGCGGATTGCAGCGCCGCGAAGCGAAAGCGCCCCTTGGGGTCGCGCCGCAGGATGAACTGCACCGAGCCGTTGCAGAGATTGCAGGTGCCGTCGAACAACACCAGGGGCACGTCGTGAGACAGCTCGGACACCTCCACATGCTACCTCGCGCGCTATGGTGCGCCGCATGCTGGTGCGTTCCCTTGCCCTCGTGCTGGTGACTCTCTCCTCCATGCTGTCGTCGCAATCCCCGCCGCCGGCCGCGACCATCGATCCGGCGGGACTGCTAGGCACGCGCCTGCTCGCCGGCGGCGGCAAGATGCCAGATGCCGTCTACGAACGCTTCCTCGCGGTTGCCGGTGGCAAGGACAAGGCGCGCATCGTGCTGATTCCAACCGCGAGCAGTCGCATGGACGACGAGGCCGAACGCACCAAGTTGCTGGAACGCTGGCGCACGGCCCATCCGGGCTTTCAGTTTGAACTGCTGCACACACGCGATCGCGCCATCGCGGACAGCGAGCCGTTCACCGCCCCGTTGCGCGCAGGGACCGCGGTGTGGCTTGGCGGCGGCGTGCAGAAGAACCTCGCCGAGGCCTACCTTGGCACTCGCGTCGAAACTGAACTGCAGGCCCTGCTCGCGCGCGGCGGCGTGCTCGGCGGCACCTCGGCCGGCACCGCGATCCAGACGCGCGTCATGATCGAGTCAGGCAAGGAAGACCCAATCGTGGCAACGGGCTTTGACTTGGTGCCGGGCGCCATCAGCGACCAACACTTCTTGAAGCGCCAACGACTGCCGCGACTGCTGCAAGTACTCGGCGAGCATCCCGGCCACTTCGGCATCGGCGTCGACGAGAACACCGCCGTCGCCATCACTGGCCGCACAATCGAAGTGCTCGGCGATAGCAAGGCACTGCTCGTCCTGGCCGCAGGTGCTGGCCGCCAACAGCGCATCGTCGAGTTGGCTCGCGGCGAACGCGCCGACCTGGTGACGTGGCAACGGGCGGCGCACGATCGCAGCGCGGCCGCGTGGCCGCCCCCCACGATGGCGAGCCCCCATGTCGCAAACGGCGCGCTGGTGATTGTCGGCGGCGGTCGCATCCCCGACAGCGTCAGCCAGCGCTTCGTCGAACTCGCGGGCGGGACAGCCGCTCGCGTCGTGTTGGTGCCAAGTGCCATGCCCGCGGCAGAGCGAGGCAGCGATCCGTTCGCCAAGGTGTTGGCGAAACACGGTGTCACCGACGTGCGGATCTTCGATTG
>CANEYR010000016.1 GCA_947444055.1 Planctomycetota bacterium | reverse complement strand
GAAGCGGTGCTCGGCAGCCAAAACGGTGACGTCGATGCGCGGAAGCACCGTGTGCGCCTCGATGGCTATTGGCTCGACGTCGCGGAGGTCACCAACGTGCAGTTCGCCGCCTTCGTGCAGGCCACCGGCTACGTCACCGATGCCGAGAAGAAGCCCACCGCCGCGGACGTGCCCGGTGTTCCCGAGGAGAAGCTGGTGGCCGGTTCCTTGGTGTTCTCGCCGCCGCCGGATGCCGTCGACCTGCGCGAGTTTTGGCAGTGGTGGCAGTTCGTGCCCGGTGCCTGCTGGCTGCACCCGCAGGGGCCTGGCTCCAAGTCCCCCGGACCATCGCATCCCGTGGTGCATGTCAGTTGGCGGGACGCGGTCGCCTACGCGACCTGGGCGAAGAAGCGCTTGCCAAGCGAAGCCGAATGGGAATTTGCCGCGCGCGGCGGCCTTGATCAGCAGCGCTACGTGTGGGGCGACGAGCCGCGCGCGCGCGCGCCCAACGCCAACATTTGGCAAGGTACGTTCCCGCGCGAGAACACGCGGCTCGATGGCTATGCGGGCACCTGCCCGGTCGTCGTCTTCCCGAAGAACGGCTTTGGCCTCTACGGCATGTCTGGCAACGTCTGGGAGTGGTGCCAGGATTGGTATCACCCCGAAGGCTACGGCGACGGCAAGGACGTGCTGGTCAACCCAAAGGGGCCTAAGGAGAGCTTCGATCCGCAGGAGCCGGGCGCGCAGAAGCGGGTGATGCGCGGCGGCTCGTTCTTGTGCAGCGATTCCTACTGCCTTGGCTACTTGCCAGGAACGCGCATGAAGTCGACGCCGGACACGTCGCTGTGCCATACCGGGTTTCGCTGCGCGCTGACGGCACCTGCACCAGTGCTCGACGAGAAGAAGGCCAAGGACGCGCGCTGACGGCGGCTCATCGAAAGCGGGCGATCGTCATGCAGACCCTCAGTCACCCAGTCAGCCGCACCGCCCCGCAGTAGACCTCGTGGCGTTCGCCGCGTGCAAAGCCGATCAGCGTCGCGCCGGCGGCGTGGCATAGATCGAAGGCGAGCGCGCTCGGCGCCGACACGGACACGATCACGGGAATGCGCACGCGCAGGCACTTCACCACCAAGTCGTAGCCCGCGCGCCCGGACAGCACCGCGATCGCTTGCGTCAGTTCGTGGCCGGCTCGCGCCGCTTCGCCGATGGCTTTGTCGAGCGCGTTGTGCCGACCGATGTCTTCGCCACTGCCGAGCACGGTGCCGTCGGCGTTCGCGACCAAGGCCCCGTGGCAGCCACCCGTCAGCGAGAACAGTTCTTGGACTTGGTGCAAGGCGGTGACCAGCGCCGTGACGCGAGCCGGGTTGAACTTCGGCACGCCCGGCAACAGGGCAGGCGTCGCTTCGAGCAGGCTCTGCGCATCAGCGACACCGCACACCCCACACGAACTGCGGATCTCGTGCGTGCGCGCGAGCCGCGCTTTCACCACGGCGTCGGGCGGCGTGCGCAACGTCACGTGCAGTTCGTCCGTGGTGCGCGCGGCGGTGTCGGCGGGCTTGCTCACCATCTGCAGCACATCGCTGGCGTGGCCGAGAATGCCTTCGCCGAGCAAGAACCCGACCGCCAAGTCTTCATCGCGCCCTGGCGTGCGCATCGTCAGCAGTTGCTGGCCGTGCACCACGAGCAGCAACGGCTCTTCGCGCACCAACAAATCGTCACGGCCATCCGCGAGTTGCCGACGCGCAGCGCCGGGTGGAGGTTCGGGGATGGCGTCGCGCATCAGTTGCCGATCTGTAGTGCCGCTGCATTGCCGAGCGCGCCACCGAACGCATTGAGCGGCGGGTCGAACACAAACGGCTGTTGGTAGAACTGCAGTCCGAGCACGTTGTTGGTGTTGGGGATCGCAAGCGAGTAGGACGCCGAGCCGCCGCCACCGACCAGCGTCGTCAAGAAGTCGGGACTCACGTGCAGCAGGCAGTTGTTGATGCCGAACGGGGTCATGTTCAACGGCAACGGGCCGAGATTGGAGCTGACGTTACTGAGGCCAGTCAGCATCAGCCCAAGGTTGACGGGCATGTTGTTGACGATGACGAACATGGTCTGGCCGACGCGCGGCAAGGTGGCCGAAATGAGCTGTGCGGTCGGCAACGAGCTCGGGCAGCCGTTCGCGAAGGTGTTGTAGAAGGCCGGAAACGCATCTTCGCTGCAGGCGCGAATGCACCAGACGCCGCTGTAGTAGAAGGGGCAAAGCGGGATGCCGGTGACTTGCGCGAGGGCCGCGTCGCGCCAACCCTGCCCCGCGATCTCGATGATGCTGGTGCGCTGCGGCGTGATGATGTTGTTGCAGGTGAACGGGAACGTCGGTTGCTGGCTGTTGTCGGTGAAGAAGTTCGCCGGCCAACCGGTGGCGCAGGTGCCGCTCGGGTGGAAGTTCAAATCGCAGCGAAAGCAGATCGCGAAGCGGCGCACGGGCGGGTTGCCGGTGGCCGGGGCCGCACCGACGATGATGTTGTAGGTGCTGGTGTCGAGCACGTTGAGGCCGTGGCTTTGCACCTGCATGTTCGCCGTGGCTTGCGTCGACAGGCTGAACACCTGCGTGCCCATGTTGACGTTGGCGCCGCTGAAGCTGACGCCGTCGTAGACCTCGACATCGAGCGCTGCTTGGAAGCCGTTCACTCCCAGCGCCGCGCCCCATGGGGCGACGACTTGGGTGATGCGTTGCACGGGCATGTTGGCCGGCATTTCGAAGACGACGCCAGCGCTCTCGCCTTCGCACATGCCTTGGATGACGGAGACGGCGGTGAGGCCGGTCGGGCTCACCGGCAGGGTGTCGCGTTTCCAGAAGGTGCCAGGACCAGGGCAACCCTGGGCAAGGGCCGGGGCAATGGTGCCGACGAGGGAGAGAACGAGGGCGAAGGGTGCCATGCGCATGGAGACTCCGGGGGGCGAGCGGGAGAGACGAGGCGAGGCATGGTCGATTGCCGGGGGGCGGGCGTCAAGGTGCGGGTGCGCCCCCGCACTTCGGCCAAAGCCACGTTCGCTGCGGCACCACCCCGCGTGGCTACCGAGACGGTGGCTTCAGGCGCCGGACAACAACCCCCCAGAACTCACTGCGAACGTGCTCTTCGCGCGCGGCGGACCGCCTGGCGGAGCGCGCGCTGGCGGGAGTGAAGGTCCACGTCCTGCTCGATTGGGTTGGCAGCGCGAAGATGTCGAAAGCGCCCGCTCGGTGGCGTCGCCCGGCGAACTGGTGGTGGCGGTGTTCGGTCTCGGCTGGCAGCCGCAGCTGGTCAATCTCGCGTACCCCCCGTGCCTCTTGCTGCCGATACCTGACTTGGTGTTGCAGTTGCCCCCGATCTCCGGGGTGCTGTCATTGTCGATCCCGGCCGCGGCGCGGCCGGTGACGCTGCTGACGCAGGGGGTCGTGCTGACGGCATTCGGCACGCTGGCGACCACCGACGGCTTCCAGGTCGTTGCGTTCTGAACGGTGAGGGCGGGCGATTCTAGGGGAGGCTCGCGTCGCGGCCTTCACGTCCGCACGGTCACTTCGCGATCGGGTGCGTCTGCGGCAACGCGGCGACGATCGCCGTCGCCTCGGGCGTCGTCGCGGCGTGCCCCCAGCCACTCGGGCTCGTGCCGTTGGCGAAGTCGATGACCATGTTGTCGTCCTTGGTCGGGCTGATGCCACCTGGCACGAAGTCGAGGCCGAGCTTCTTGCGCAGCTTCCAGGCGATCACGTGGTCGGCGACCGAGCTGTCGCCACTGAGGCCGATGCCACCGAGCAACACGCCGCCCTTGCCGTAGAGGCCGAGGCCGCCGCCGAACACATTGACGCCGCCGATGCGATGCCGGACCAGCGGGTCCGTCGGTGTGCCGAACGCCGCGGCGTCGCCGGCGTAGGCGACGGTGGTGTCGACCGGGTTGCTGGCTTGCAAGCCGAACAGGCTTGCCCCAGGCTGCGTCGCGGCGAACAGGTTGGCGGTCGACAACGATAGGCCGGGCAGGCAGAACGCGTTCGCAGTGTTCGCTTTCTGCGCCGAGATCACGCGGCTGCCGGGCCACTGGTCGCCGCGGTCCTCGCCGCTGCGGGCGACGACGTGCACGACGCCGTCGCGGTCGACGAGGGTCGCCCACATCGGCAGGCCGAAGCCGCCGTTGGTCTCCTTGACGACGGCGCGCAGGGCGGCGGTCACGACGGCGTGGTCCGGCAACAGGTTGCTGGTGGGGGCGGGTCGCAGGGTCGACTGGCAAGCCGACGCGGCGAACATGGCGACGAGGGCGATGGGAACGAAACCGGGCCGGAAATTCTTGGTCATGACGAGGTGCAGTGCACGCCGGATCCGCGCCAGGATTGGCGCCAGGATGGCGAGGCAGTTCTGTAGTCGGTTCTGTAGTCGGTCGCGGCACCGAGAGCCACCGTTGGCCGACTTCGACCAGCAGGTTCATGCACCGCAGCCCCGTCGGCTACTGTTGCACTTGGCAATGCACAATGAGGCCCGCTACGTCTGCGACTCCTGCGGTGAGGATGTCGAGGTTCCGATCGACGTGTCAGCAGGATCGCGGCAGAGCTACGTCGAGGACTGCCCGGTGTGCTGCAACCCGAACGTCATCCACGTCACCATCGACGAGGATGGTGAGCCCATCGTCCGGGCAGAAGCCGAGCAGGACCGGGCGTAGGTGCTTCGCTCAGCGGTGGGCGCGGGTTGACCACAATGTGCCGTGACCCGGGCGGCCCCGCACCGAAGGTGTTTGTGGCGGTGGGGCATGTCACTCCTGCTCAGCAACCAAAGCGAGCAAGGCACGCCGCGCCAGCGCACGGCGGGGGACGTGGTCGCGGCATCACCAGCCAATGTCTATCCCGTTTGTCGAAACGCTTGTGCAGATCCCGCACCCGGCGAGGGTGGACCAGCGCCCACCTGCGGCGCAGGACCGTGACCGTGCCCAACAAGCCCTTGCTTCCCACTATCGGATCCGTAACCAAGGCACTCGCCAATGACGCACGCCACCGAGACCGAACTCGTCGACCGCGCCGCCACCTTCCTGCACGAACGGCTTGGCGCGCGCGTGACCTCGCTGCGTCTTGGGCTCGTGCTCGGCAGCGGCCTGAAGGACTTCGCGCAGCGCGTCGAACAACCGGTCGCCGTGCCGTTCGCTGAGGTTCCAGGCTGGCCGGTACCGCACGTCGAAGGCCACGGCGGCGAACTGGTCGTCGGCACCGTCGCTGGGGTGGGCGTGGCGTGCCTGTCAGGCCGCGTGCATCTCTACGAAGGCTGGCGACCGGCCGACGTTGTGCGCGCCGTGCGCACGCTGCGGCGGCTCGGCGTGCCGTCGTTCTTGCTGACCAACGCCGCGGGCGGCATCGCCGACGACTTGTCGGCTGGCGACTTGATGGTGCTCACCGACCATTTGAACCTCACCGGCGGCTCGCCGCTGATCGGTCCCCACGAGGCGGCGTTGGGGCCGCGCTTTCCCGATCAGACGCGCGTCTATTCCCCGCGGCTGCGCCAACTGCTGGCGGCGTGCGGCGCGCGGCTGCGTCCCGGCATCTACGCCGGCTTGCTCGGCCCGTCGTATGAGACACCGGCAGAAGTGCGCATGTTGAAGGGGCTCGGTGCCGATGCGGTGGGCATGAGCACGGTGCAGGAAGCGATGGCGTTGAACGCGATGGGCGCCGAGGTGGCCGGCTTGTCTCTGATCACCAACCTCGCGGCCGGCATCTCGCCAACCCCGCTGGCGCACGACGAAGTGGTCGCTGCGGGCAAGCAAGCGGCGTCGGCGCTCACCGCCTTGGTGACGGAACTCTGTCGGCGGCTTGGCGTGGGTGGGAGAACGGGGGCATGACAGCGGGCCTGACGATCCGCCCGTATCAGCCAGGCGACGAGCACGCGATTCTGCAGACGTTCAACTTGGTGTTCCGCGAAGTGTGCGGCCAGGGCTACGTCGATCGCACGCTGCCGCACTGGCAGTGGGCGTACGCGCAGAACCCGGCCGGCCAGCGCATTTCGTTGGCGATCGACGACGACGGCACGGTCGCTTCGCAGTACGCGGGCATGCCGATGCTCTACGACACGCCGTGGGGCGAGCAGAAGTTCATTCACTGCGTCGACTCGATGACGCATCCGAACTTCCGGCAGGGGCTGAAGGCGAAGAGCCTGTTCGTCGAGACCTGCCTGCCGTTTTGGGCGCACAGCCGCGCGATCGGCGACGCGCTGTTTTATGGCTTCCCGGTCGACGCCGCGTTCCGCATCGGCCAGCGCTATCTCAAGTACGAGATGATGACGGTGATCGACTACCTGATCCGCGATCGCGCGGCGGGTGCGTTGGCCATGCCGCCTGGGGTCGAGGTGCAGAAGGTGCAGGCCGTGCCGTCGGATCTTGCTGGGCTCTACGAGTCGGTGAGCGCCGACAAGCGCTGCCTCTTGCGACGCGACGAACGCTACCTGCAGTGGCGCTACGTGCAGAACCCAGCGCACGCGGAGTACGAGCTGTGGACGGCGCGGCGAGCTGGCCGGTTGGTCGGACTGATGGTGTGCAAGCCGGGCAGTGGCTTGGCACCGGACGCGGCGACGATTGTCGATTGGCTGGTGCCTGAGCAGGACTCGGCGGCGATTGAGGCGCTACTCGCTGCGGCCGTGCGGCGGCAGCACGAGGAGAAGAAGCAGCGGCTGATGGCGGTGTTCCCGCCGTGGTCGAGTGAGCACCGCGTGTTGGCGGCGCGCGGGTTCGTGCTGACGCCGTCGGCGAATTGGCTGCAGCGGCGCCTGATCCACAACATCTGCAAGCCTGAGATCACCGCCGAGTTCTTGGCGCAGACCTGGTGGTACACGCTCGGCGACAGCGATCTGGCCTGAGGGTGGTGCGGCCAAGGTGTCCTTCCAGGAAGGACAGGTTTTGGGAAAGGTGTCCTTGTAGGAAGGACACCTTGGCGACACCCGCGTGGTCGCGATCAGCGGCAGGCGATCAGGATCTCGACGCCGTTGCTGAGCGCCAAGAAGCCGAGCAGGGGGCCGCCGAGCACGACCTCGACCGACTGCCAAGCGATCACGGTGCCTTCAAGCGCCAGCACGTTCGGGATCGGCACCGGTGCACTCACCAAGCCAGCGCCGTCGCTGACGTAGGCGCCGTGCGTCACGAACGTGTTGTCGACGTACTGGAAGCAGCCGGGCGCGACCTGCGTGTTGCTGGCGCCAAGCGCGGCATAGAGGACCACGGGTGCGAGCGGCGAGCCGTTCACCGTGAAGGCGAACCCCGCACTTGGGATGACGGGCAAGCCATTGCTCGCCAGCACTGGGGCAGGCGAACCACAACCCGGGCCGAGGTTGGTGACGCTGGCGAGGCCACCGGGCACTTGCGTGCTGACGGCCACCGACAATGCACCTGGGCCCACGCGCGCCTGGTCGAGCACGACGTTGCCGGCAATTGGCGCGACATCGCAGTCGAAGCCGAAGTTGTAGATGTTGTTCCAATCGAGCGGGTTGTTGGCCGGGGCCGTGAACACCAACTCCGCACCGACGCGGCTGGTCGTCCAATCATCGAGCAGGTTGCCGTTCGGATCGCGGAACGAGACGTTGGTGACGGGCGTCGTCGGGCACACCGGGATGCGCAGGGTGGCGGCGCCGCGCACGTTGTCGAAGTTCTGCACCGCGTACTCGTAGTGATACTGGCCGCCGCCGAGCGGCGTCACTTTCACGGCGACGAAGAAGTGGCCGTCGTCGTCGCCGTTGCGCGCATTCGTCAGCGTGGCGCCGACCCACTTCGAAAGCACGCTGCCAGACTGGAACACGACCGGGTTGGCGAAGGTCCAGGTGGTGCCAGTCCACGTCGACGTGAACTCGCGGTGGCCGAGGTTGTTGAAGTGCAGGTCGCCGTCTTCGCCGGCGACGACGATGTGGCAGCAGAAGAACTTGCGGTTCACGGCGAGCAGGTCTTGTTCCTTCAGCGTGACGCGGTTCTTCACGAGATCGGCGGTGAAGGCCGGGGCGGTGCCGGACAGCGTGCGCACACCATCCATGTTCAGTGGCGGCCCGACGTCGGGTTCGCCGCGATCGAAGTACGACCCGACCGGCGCCCACACACCCGTCCACGGGTTGATCTCATTCGACGGTGCGAGGTAGTGGCGATTGGCGTTGGTGCTGGCGCCGTAGGTGTCGGTGCAATTCACGCGCAGGCCGGTGCCGGTGGTCTGGCAGGTGCCGCCGCAAGTGCTCGGCGTGTTGGCCGCCGAGAACGCGTGCTTCACGAAGGTGGTCGCGTTGTCGGTGATCTGCTCGAAGCGCCCGTTCGCCTCGCGCACGACCATCATCGCGAACATCGGGTGGTTCGCGTTCATCGGTGCGACCCACTGGATCGGCACGCTGCCGGGATTGCACATCGTGTACGAGTACGACATGCCGATCTCGCCGTTGGGATGCACGGCACCGCGGCGACCGAAGTAAGTCGGGCTGGCGTTGTTGGTCAGGCTGCCGTCAAGGCCGGGGATGGTGTTCGCTTGCGCGCTGACGGTGGCGGCAAGCGCCAACGCGAGGGCGGTGGCGATGGCGTTACGAGGGTGGTCTAGCATGGGTGAGAACGGGTTGCTGGGCAGCGCCACATGCTACTCCGGTCGCCGGCGAGGCGGGCTCTGCATATGGCGACCTTCCTTCTGGCGCCTAGCTCGGATAAGCACGCCACCGAATGCTGTCCTCTGCGATCCTGCTCGGCCCTCAGCGCCACGTGCGCATTGTGCAGCCTGCCATCGACACCTTGGCGGCAACCGATGATCGTCCCGTGGCGCTCGTCTCCGCTGGTTGGGAAGAACGCGAAGCGGAAGACCACGAGTTTCGCGACCACGTGCAGCGAACGGTGATCAACCTGCAGGTGTGGGCGCGGGTCGAACGCATCTTCGAACGCGATCGTGAGTTGCTCACCGCCATGCGGCATCGCCACGACACGCTGCGGCGGGTGCAAGAGCTCTATCGCTTGCGGCTGCAAGGGGCGATGGAGCCGACGCGCGAGCTGTTGCGGCGGCCGGGCGACGACCAGTGGCTCGCGGCCGAACGCCACGACGCTCTGGTGATGCTGCAAGGCATCGACAGCCAGCACGTGGCGCGAGTGGCCCAGGTGCACGCCGAATTCGAGCAACGGTGGCTCCCGACCGAGCGCACGTCGGTGCAGCGCGAGCGCCGCGACTTGCAGAAGAAACTGACGGACGTGTCGTGCTTGTGCATCGCCGGCGGCCACATCGCGGTACTGCTGCATCGGCTGCGCCTGTTCGACGTGCTCGCGATGCACGGCGACCGCCCGGTGATCGCGTGGTCGGCCGGCGCAATGGCCTTGTGCGAACGCATCGTGTTGTTCCACGACACCCCGCCACAGGGCAGCGCCTGCGCGGAAGTGATGGAAGCGGGATTTGGGCTGGTGCCAGATCTGGTGGCGTTGCCGCACGCGAAGATGCGGCTCGACGCCGCCGACGAGCGCAATGTGCAGTTGTTCGCCCGCCGCTTTGCGCCGGCGCTCTGCGTGTTGCTCGACGAGGGCGCGCGCATCGACTGGAACGGTTCGCGCTGGTCGGCGGTGCCGACGACCAATCGTCTGACCGAAGACGGCTGGGTCGAGGAGGTGGGTGTATGAGCCTCGTGCGACGCATCGAAGAAGCGGTCGTCCAGGGCGCGCGTTCCCTGGCCGCGTTGATCGAAGCCACGGAGTTCCCGCACGTCGAAGGGCGCTCCGTGACGTTCGTATTCCAAGGCGAAGCCCAGGAAGTGACGTTGCAGCACTGGATCCACGGCCTGCCGGGTTCGTTGCCGTTCCGGCGACTGCGGCATTCCGACACGTGGGTGCTGCAGCTCGACGTGCCGCCGCGTTCGCGCATGGAATACAAGATCGGCGTGTCGATGTTCGGGCGCGGGCAGCTCGTGCGCGACCCGCTCAACAAACACACCGCGCGCGATCCGTTCGGTGCCAACTCCGTCGTCTACGGCGATGGCTACAGCCCGCCGGAATGGAGCCTCGAAGATCCAGAAGCGCGCAAGGGCACGATCGAAGACCGCCACGTCGACAGCAAGGTGTTCGGTGATTGGCGGCCGATCAAGGTCTACCGGCCCGCGCGCTTTCGGCAGACGCGGCGTTATCCACTGCTGGTCGTGCACGACGGCTTCGACTATCTCGGGTTCGCCAACCTGCAGACGATCCTCGACAACCTCATTCATCGGCACGAGATTCCGCCGTTGATCGCGATCCTGACGCAGTCGTCCGATCGCATGCATGAATACGCAGCGGACCCGCGGCAGGCGGACTTCTTGGTGAAGGACCTGGTGCCGCAGATGGAGCAGATCCTGCCGTTGGTGCGCGAGCCGTCGGCGCGAGCCGTCATGGGGGCGTCCTTTGGCGCCGTGTCGTCGCTGGCGGTCGCGTGGCAGCACCCGGGGTTCTTCGGCAAGCTGTTGCTGCAGTCGGGGTCGTTCGTGTTCACCGAGATCGGCGAGCACGATCGCGGCCCGATGTTCGACGCGGTCGTGAAGTTCGTCAACGAGTTCCGCCGCGCGCCCGGTCGGCCCGCCGAGAGTGTGTTCATCAGCTGCGGCGTCTACGAATCGCTGATCTACTACAACCGCTCGCTGGTGCCGTTGCTGCAAGAGACCGGCATGACGGTGCGCTTCCGCGAGGCGCACGACGGCCACAACTGGGAGAACTGGCGCGATCGGTTGCGGGAAGGGCTGAGTTACTTGTTCCCAGGGCCGTTGTGGCTCGTCTACGAGTGACCGACAGGATCTTGCGCCAACGCGCCGTCGACGTGCCGATCTTGGCACTGACTGCGAACGCCATGCAAGCCGATCGCGAAGCCTGTTTCGCCGCCGGCTGCGATGCGTTCTTGACCAAGCCCATCGATCGGGCGCGCACCCTGGCGGTGGTGCGGCAGTTCGCTGCCGGGCGCGTTCCCGGTGACGTTCGTGGAGCCTGAGCGGGTTGTCGGCAGCGGGCGCATCGAACACTGGTTCCGGCCTGCTGGCCCAGGCATAGTGCGCGCCCCGTAGCCCACGCTCGCTCCATGCCCGCCGTCACTCGCCACATCGGACTCTCCCTCGGCGCCGACATTTGTTGGCCGCTGGCCTTCGAACAGATCCTCGCGGACAGCAAGCTCGAGCTGAATCTCGGCAAGGACGTCGTCTCGTTCGCGTGCGAACGGGTGACGCTCGAACCGTACATGCTGCAGCAAGGCTGCAAGTACGACCTCGTCGTCGATCGCCTCACGCATTGGCTGGCGCTGCAACGGGAGTGGATCAAGAAGTCGATCCTGATGGACGGTCTCTACGTCTACAACAACCCGTGGTCGGTGCAGAGCTACGAGAAGCACTCGACCTACTGCGCAATGACGGCGCTCGGCATGCCGATCCCGCCGACGATGATGGTGCCGCAGAAGAACTACGAGCCGAAGCCGGACCTCGACTTCACCCTGAAGACCTACGCGCGCCACTTCGACCTCGGCACCTTGGGCAAACAGATCGGCTATCCGCTGTTCATGAAGCCGTATGACGGCGGCGGTTGGCAGGGTGTCACCAAGATCGACGACGAAGCGGCCCTGCGCGCTAGCTACGAGAACAGCGAGAAGTGGCTGATGCACGTGCAGCAAGCCGTGGCCGGCTTCGACCTGTTCGTGCGGGCGATCGGCATCGGGCCGCAGGTGCGAGTCATCAAGTACGACGCCAGCCAGCCTCTGCACGGCCGCTACACCACGGCGCGCAACTTCTGCAGCAAGGAGGAGGAGCAGTTGATGGCGGATACGTGCCTGACCATCAACAGCTTCTTCGGCTGGGACTTCAACAGCTGCGAAGCGTTGCGCAAGAACGGCACCTTCTATCCGATCGACTTCGCCAACCCGTGCCCGGACAACCAGGTCAACTCGATCCACTACCACTGGCCGTGGTACGTGACGAGCAACTTGAAGTGGGCGGTGTTCTGTGCGGCGACCAAGCGACCGATGCGCAAGACGCTCGATTTCGAGCCGTTCTATGCGATCGCCAAGAAGGACCTGCCGTACCGCGACAAGCTGAAGGGCTACGCCAAGATCGCCCGCGAACGGCTGCAGTTCGACGAGTTCGCAGAGTTTGCGCACAAGCACTGCAAGCCGCTCGAAGAGGCTGCGCGCGCGTGGTTTCGCAGCGATCGTTGCCAGGAAGCGATCCGCAAGAAGGTGGCGCACATGTATCCCGCGCACGAGGTCGACGACTTCGCGGCGCGGTTCTTCGCGATGGTCAAACAGTCGGTGGTAGACGACGAGAAGGAAGGCAAGAAGTGAGCAAGCACAAGGTCAGTTGGAAGTCTCCGGCGCTGGGCGGCCGCGAAGTCACGTTCGTGCGGTACGGAGTCAGCGGCACGCCGCTGCTGTTGTTCCCGACCGCTGGCGGCGATGCGGAGGAGCCGGAGCGCTTTCACCTGATCTCGGCGATCGGCGACTTCCTGAAGGACCAGCGCCTGAAGGTCTACGTCGTCGACTCGATCGCTGGGCAGGCCTGGCTCAAGGAGTGCAAGACGCTCGAGGACGCGGCGGCGGCGCAGAACCGGTTCGACCGCTGCATCGCGCGTGAAGTGGTGCCGGCCATCCACGGCGATTGCGGCGGCGATGCGGGGTTGATCTGGACGGCGGGCGCTTCGATCGGCGCCTTCAACGCCCTCGCCGTCGTGTGCCGTCACCCAGAGCTCTTCGACAAGGCGATCTGCATGAGCGGCACCTACAACATGAACCGCTTCCTGGAAGGGCGCATCAACCGCGACTACTACGACAGCTCGCCGCTCGACTTCGTGCCGAACCTGACGGGCAAGCAGCTCGAACTGCTGCAGCAGCGCTTCATCCTGTTGGCGCACGGCACCGGCGACCACGAGGACCCCGACCAGAGCTGGAAGGTCGAACGTGTGCTCGGGCCGAAGGGCATTCCCAACCGCGTCGATGCGTGGGACAAGACCTGGCGGCACGACTGGGTGACTTGGCGCAAGATGTTGCCGCAGTTCCTCGGCGAGTTGCTGCCACGCAAGCAGGCGGTGAGCTGAGGTTCGGCGTGCGCGATTTAGGGTGGAAGCGTGTGGCCGCCGCGGTGTGCAGTGCGGCCGCCGCGGTGTGCAGTGCGGCCGCCGCCTTCGCGCAGGAAGTGAAACCGCTCGATCTCGGCCCATCGTGGCTTGGCCCACGACCGGTGGCGCGCAACGAAGTGTTTGCGACGGCGGATGGGTGCGCGCAGTGCCACTCGGGCTCCCCGCGTTCCTTGGCGATGGTGTCGTCGTTGGGCGAAGACATCTCGCCGCACGCGCTGTGGCAAGCGACCGTGATGGCGAACGCCGCGCGCGACCCGTTTTGGCGGGCGCAGGTGCAGAAGGAAGTGGCCGCGGATCCCGAGCGGGCGGCGGAAGTGCAGGCGCTGTGCTTGCGCTGCCACGCGCCGATGCATTCGCATACGCGGCGTCTGGGTGGCGAGGCACCGCTCGCGGTTGACGAGGCGCTGCGCGATCCGCTGGCGCAAGATGGCGTGTCGTGCTCGCTGTGCCATCAGATCCAGGCCGTCGGACTGGGCACGGACGCGACGTTCGCCGGCAAGGGGCGCATCGAGCGCGGCCGCAAGATCTTTGGTCCCTTCGCTGAGCCGGTCATCGATCCGATGCGCGTCACCGCCGGCTACGACGTGCTACATGGCGCCCACGTGCAGAGATCGGCGTTGTGTGCGACCTGCCACACGCTGGTGACGACGCACACGACCGAGTCGTTCCCTGAGCAGACGCCGTACTTCGAGTGGCAGAACAGTGAGTTCGCCGACGAGCAGGGCAAAACCGCGACGTCGCGCAGTTGTCAGGAGTGCCACATGGCCGACCTCGGCGCCACGCGCATTGCTCGCGACCCGTCGGGTGCCGACTTCTTGGTGCCGGTGCGCTCGCCGTACCGCGCCCATGCGTTTGTCGGCGGCAACGCCTTCCTGCTCGACTTGCTGGCCGACAATCGGGAGGCGCTGGCGGTCTTGGCGCCGGCGAGTGCGCTGCGCCAGACCGCGCGCGCGACCCGACGACAATTGGCGGAGGCCACGGTGGCGCTGTCGATTGGCGAGATCACGCGCGCTGCGGGGGAGCTGCGCTTCGACGTGCGCCTTGAGAACCTGACGGGCCACAAGTTTCCGACCGGCTTTCCGTCGCGCCGCGCCTGGTTGCATGTGCAGGTGCGCGCGGGCAATCGTGTGGTGTTCGACAGTGGTGGCTACGACCGAGAGGGCCGCATCCTCGGCGTCGACGAACCGCTGCTGCAGCCGCATGCCACGCAGGTGCGTGAGCCGGGCCAGGTGGTCATCTACGAACTGGTCGCGACCGATGTCGAAGGCGAGCCGACGACGCATTTGACGCGCATGGCTCATCGCGGCAAGGACACGCGGCTGTTGCCGAAGGGTTGGCGTCGTGATGGACCGCGCGCGGCCGCGACGGCGCCGGTCGGCATCGGCAACGACTTTGACTTCACGGCGGGTGGTGACACCGTGGCGTTCGCGATTCCCTTGGCGGCGCGCGCCGGGTTGACGACGGTGGTGGCGTGGGTGCGTTACCAACCAGTGCCGCCGCATTGGGTGGATGACCTGCGTGCGCTCGACGACGACTCGTGTCGGCAGTTCGTCACCATGTACGACGCTGCGAACAAAGCGCCGGAGCAGGTGGCGGTGGCGACGCGCGAGGAACAGCGATGAACCTGGCCGCCGCACCACGGCGTGGCCGGCACGCCGCGGTGAAGTGCACGGTGGCGATCCTGGTGGCGGTGTTGGTCGTAGCCGTGATCGAGCTCGGCCTGCGCTGCCTGTGGTCGGCGCCGACCTGGCTCGACGCTTCGCTCGACGCCAGCATGTTCGCGATTCGCGGCGATGGCTTGGCTTTGCAAGCGGGGTTGCGCGGCACGTTGCCTTCCGTTCCCGGCGCGGTCGCTATCAACGCGCTCGGCATGCGCGGCCTTGAGATCGTCGCCAAACTGCCAGGCGAACGGCGGCTGCTGCTGCTCGGTGACGAACTGGTCTGGGGTGAAGGTGTGTCAACGGCGGCGACGCTGCCGTCGTGTCTTGAACGTTGCCTGCGAACAGCAGGTGCGGCGGTGCTGGTCGGCAACGGCGGGGTGCCGGGCTTTGGCAGCACTCATTTGGCGCCCCATTTGGCGCGACTCGATGCCGCGTTTGCTCCTGACGTCATCGTGCTCGTTGGCAGTCTCGGCAGCGACACCTTCGATGACCTGGAGCCGCAGCGCACTGTGTTTGCAGGCCGGCTGCTGCAAGGCTCGCTGGCGCTGGCGGCAACCGCCTCGTGGCGCGCTCGTTTGGCATTGCAGTCGCGAACGTGGCTGTGGCTGGAAGCGTGGTCAGCCGGCAGCGTCGCGCGCGAGGACCTGGCGAGTAGCTGGCTGTTGCCGTTGCCCACCGTCGCCACCGAGCATCCGTTCGCGGTGGAACGCGCGACCGCGGGCGTCTTTCTGGATCGGCTCGACGGCGGTGTCGGCCTCGTGGCGGCGATCACGCTGCGGTCGTCGCTACAAGAAGTGCAGCGCCAAGCTGGCTTCCGCCCCGTCGTGTTCGTGGTGCTGCCATCGCGCTCGCACGTGATCGAGAGCGAACGTGTCGCGGTGCTGCGGCAGCACGGTCTCGTCCCGGCGCACTTCGAGCGCGGGCACGGCCAGCGTCTATGGATGGACGTGGCCAAAGAACTCGGCATCGTCGCGTTCGATGCGACCCCGATCCTGGCCGTCGAGGCGGACCCAGCTTCGCTGTTCCAGGCGGCGGGTCGATTGCTGTCGGCGAAGGGCCACGCCGTGGTCGCCACTTGGCTAGCCAGCGAGTTGTCGACCGTTATGGCGAAGTGAGCCGACGATCGTCGCCTTTCGCCAAGCGGGTGCCGATGGTCGTCCTTCAGTTGCCGATGGTGATCGTGATGACGTCCGTGGTGCCGACCGGCAAGTCGAAGCCGAGCAACGTCACATCGAACGGGACGGCTTGCGCCGCGATCACGGTGCCGCCGAGCGACGCGTTCGCCGGAATGCTGAGCGGCGTCGCGGCGTTGCCGAAGGCGTCCGACAGCTCGGCGAGCAACACGTCAGGCAGCACGTAGATCAACGCACAGGCTGGCGTACCCGGGACCGGGAAGCCGAACAGCGAAGCTGGGCCGACCTTCAGCGAGAACATCACGAACGTCGGGAACGGCGTGTTGCTGGCGGTGATCTGGAAGCCGAGGTTGCCGGTGATCGGGTTGCCGTTGGTGCTGATCAAGGGCGTGCCGACCGACGTCGCGCATGACGTGCCCGAGTGCACGACGCTGGCGGGGGGGCGAACCCAGCGCACGCCGCGCAGCGCGGTGTTGGTGGCTGCTGTGACCAAGGTGGTGAACGGCGAGCCGATGCCAGCGTCGACGGCAGTGACGAGCAGGCTGTTGTTGGTGGTGGCAAACAGCGTCGTGACGCCGCCATTGACGAAGCCCGAAACACTGCGGCAGCCGATGTTGGTCGCCGCTTGCAGGGTGTAGGCGAGCGTCCAGGTGCCGGCGGCGAAGACCCACTTCTGGATGCCGCCGAATGCCGACGCGCGATCATCGGCGACGTAGAGCGTGTTGGCGTCGGCGAAGAAGTAGTCGTAGCTCGAGGGGCCGGCGACCACGGGGAAGCCGGGCAGCAGCGTCGTGGTCTGGCCAGCGGTCGTCGACAAGCCGGTGCCGACCGTGCTCACACCGAGGAACGTTCCCGACGAGGACGAGCAATAGACCTGGCCGCCGTAGACGTTGACGACGCGCATGTTCGTTGGGGTCAAGCTCAACTGCGTCGAAGTGGTGGCGCCGAGAGTCGTATGCCGAACGCCGCCAGTGGCGGCGGGGCTCGCCGTGCCGGCCGCCCAGAACTGGCTGCCGTCGCTGCTCGCGGCGCTGCGGATGTTGCTACCCGAGAAGCCGTCGGTCAGGGCCGTCGTGGTGTCGATGGTGCCATCGAGCGCGATGCGCGCGATGACGCGGTTGACGGCGAGCGACGTGGTGGTGTTGACCGTGACGGTGCCTGGCGCGACGCCGTAGCCGACCGTGATCAGGTAGCGAGCATCTTCCGACTGCGTGATGAACCCTTCCGACGTCGCCGAGCCATTGTTGGTGATCGGCAGGTTGAGGCCGCTTGGCGCCGTCGGCATCGCGATCGGCGGCTGCACCAGCGCGCCCGCGGTGGTGTATTCCTCAAGGAAGACGGCCGTCGAGGCACTCGTCAAGGTCGCGGCACCGGTGCCGATGCGGGTGACGACGAGGTTGCCTGGCGTGATCTGGGCGAGTGCGCTCGAGGCCAGCAGAGCTGTGCAGAGCAAGGAGAGGGTGAGGTGACCGGGGTGGCGCATGTTCATCGTGTGCGGGAATCGTGGCAGAAGAGGCGCGCAGGCTACGGAGCCGCACGGAAGCAGCAAGGAACCCGTGGCGGCGGTCGGCGCGCTCCTTGTCGGCACGCCGAATGAGGCAGCAGCACGCGATCGGCGCCAGCGAGCCTCCATCGCCATCTCACTGGGGCAATCGCCGGCCGCGTGCAGCGAGGTCGCCCGGTGCGCGTCGCCCGCGGGCGCGCGTGAAGCTTAGGTAAGGGCGCAGAAATCTGGGCGCCGACGTGACCGCGGCGTACCGCGATCCTGGCTGCGTTGCTAGCCGAGATCGCGCAAGCTCTGCTCGATGCCAGCCAACTGCGCCTGCAACGCCGTCAGGTTGGCGCGTTCCTTCTCGATCACCGCGGGCGGCGCCTTGGCAACAAAGCCTTCGTTGCTGAGCTTCTTCTCGATGCCGCCGATTTGCCCGCGCACCTTGTCGGCTTCCTTCTCCAGCTTGGCCTGTTCCTTCTGCAGATCGACGACGCCGAGCAGGAACGCCTTGGCGGCGCCGAGCACGACCGTGGCCGCGTCTTTGCTGCGCTCGGCAGCGAGCGCGATCGTCACCTCCGCAAGGCCACTCATGTGCGCCAGCAACGTCGACGTCGCGCGCAGCGTCGCCGCGATGTCGCCGTCCGCCACGAAGCGCGCCGTCAGCCGCTCCTTCGGCAGCACTTGGTAGCGGGCTCGCGTCTCGCGAATGGCGACGCACCACTGCTGCATCGTGGCGATGTTGCGGTCAACGTCGGGCCCGCGCCAGCTGGCGGGAGCCGTCGGCCATTGCGCCAACACCACTTGCTCGCTGGCTGCGAACGGCGTCTCGATGCCGCGCACCGGCGCCAGTTCGTTCAACTTCGTCCACAGCGTCTCCGTCAAGAACGGCACGAACGGGTGCAGCAAACGCAGCGTCTGGTCGAGCACGGCGGCGAGCACTTGTTGCGCCACTTCGCGCGAGCCAAGGTCTGCACCTTCGCGATAGCGCGGCTTCAGCATTTCGAGATACCAGTCGCACAGCTCGTTCCAGAAGAAGTCGCGCGCCGAGCCGATGGCAGCCGCTGGGTTGTAATCGAGCAGGTTCTTCTGCACCGTCGTGATCGCATGCGCGAGCCGCGACAGGATCCACTGGTCCTCCACCGCCAGCGAGTGCACTGCCAGCGGCCGGAACGCCGTGCCGGTCAGGTTGAGGAAGGCGAAGCGCGCCGCGTTGAACAGCTTGTTGCAGAAGTTGGCGCCGACGACGAAGCGTTCACTGGTCGCCTTCGCCGCGGTGATGCCCTGCTGGCTGTACTGGCCGATGAGGTCCATCGGCTGCTTCGTTTCCGGATCGAGGAAGGTGCCGAGGTACGGGCCTGGCTTCGCGGTCGCCAGGTCGATCAAGCGTTCTGGTTCGCCGGCCTTGGTGAACGGCGAGATCGCTTGCACCGGCAGGCGGATGTCTTGGGTGCCGGTCTGTAGTTCGCAGACGACGTAGCGCAGCGCATCGGCGCCGTATCGCGAGATGATGTCGAGCGGGTCGATGCCGTTGCCCTTGCTCTTGCTCATGCGCTCGCCCTTGCCGTCGAGGATCGTCGCGTGCAAGAACACCGAGTGGAACGGCACGTCGCCGAGGTTGTAGAGCCCGGTCATCACCATGCGCGCCACCCACAGCGTGATGATGTCGCGGCCGGTGACGAGGCAAGAACCTGGGTACCAGTAACTGAGCGCATCAGGCTGCCCGGGGCCGCTCGCCAGCGAGGCCTGCCCCGCATCGACCTTCGCGTGCTGTGGATCGGGCCAGCCGAGCGTGCTGTGCGGCCACAGGGCGGAGCTGAACCAGGTGTCGAGCACATCGGGATCGAGCTGCATGCCCACGCCTTGCAGCATGGCGCCGAGGCTGGTGTCGTTTTGCGCGTCGAGGAAGCACACTTGCACTTCGACCGTGGTCGGTGCATTCGGGCCCTTCAAGTGCGCGAACGCTTCCCGTAGCGACAACCGCATGCCGTCGGGCAGCAGCACCCACGCGGCGACATCCGTGCGTTGCAGTTGGCTGCCGAGCAGCGGTTCGAGCATCAGCAGTTGTTGCGCCAACATGTCGCCGCGCCAAACCGGAATGCGGTGGCCCCACCAAAGCTGCCGGCTGATGCACCAGTCGCGCTTCTCGCCGAGCCACTGGTCATACATCTTGCGGTAGCGCTCGGGATCCGGCTGGAAGGCCACGCGCTGCCGTGGTGTGCCATTGGGCAACGGCGGCAAGGTGCCTGCCGACGCATCGAGAGCCACTTGAGCGAGGCCCTTGCCGCGGAACTCCTTGTTGGTGCCGCGGCCCATGACGACGCCGCCGTCGACATCGGCCATGCGGACAAACCACTGCTTGCTCAGGTACGGCTCGACGATGGTCTTGCTGCGATCGCTGTGGTCGATCTCGATCGTGCGATCCTCCACGCGTTCGACCAAGCCTGCGGCTTCCAGGTCGGCCATCACGCGCTTGCGTGCGACGAAGCGATCGAGGCCCTGGTAGGGGCCGCCGTGTTGGCTGATCGAGCCATCGGTGTTCAGCACATTGATGGCGCCGATGTGCAGATGGCGTTGCCACACCGCGTAGTCGTTGGGGTCGTGGGCGGGCGTGATCTTGACCAAGCCGGTGCCAAGCGATGGGTCCGCCCACTCGTCGAGGATCAGCGGAATGGTGCGCTGGATCAGCGGCAGCCGCAGCTTCTTGCCGGCCTTTGCCATCGCCGAGATTTGCACGAGGGCTGGCAAGACGTCGCGTTCGCGCGCGACGAGGCGTTCGAGTTCTTGCTCGGCAGCAGCCTTCTCTTTGACGGGGGCGGCGGCGAGCTTGTCGCGTTGGGCGGCGATGCTGGCGCGCAGGGCCGCAGCGGGATCGGGATGCACCGCGACCGCCGTATCGCCGAGCATCGTCTCGGGGCGCGTGGTCGCGACCACCACGTGCGCGACGTCACCCGCCGCCGCGTCGAGCACCGGGTAGCGCAGGTAGTAGAACTTGCCCTGCACGGTCTCTTTGTAGAGCTCGTCGTCGGCGACCGCGGTCTGCAAGGCGCAGTCCCAGTTGACGAGGCGGTTGCCGCGGAAGATCAAGCCGTCTTGAAACATCGCAAAGAACGTGTGGCGCACGGCCCGCGCGCACACTTCGTCCATGGTGAAGCGAGCGCGGTCCCAATCGCACGAGCAGCCCATCGCCTGCTGTTGGGTGACGATGCGCTGCTTGCTTACGGCTGCCCAGTCGTGAATGCGCGCGACCAGACCGTCGCGCCCAACATCGTGGCGGGTCTTGCCGTCGATCTCTTTCAAGCGCTTCTCGACGACTGCTTGCGTGGCGATGCCGGCGTGGTCGGTGCCCGCTTGCCACAGCGTGTTGTCGCCTTGCATGCGGTGCCAACGGATCAGCAAGTCCTGCATCACGTTGTCCATCGCGTGGCCCATGTGCAGCGCGCCGGTGACGTTCGGTAGCGGCATCATCACGACGAAGCGCTGGTCGCGATGGTCGGGGGTGGCGGCGAACGCCTTGGTGGCGAGCCAGCGTGCGGTGACGAGTGGCTCTTGTGATTGCGGTTCGTACTTCGTTGGCAGTTCGGTGCTCATCGGCGGGCGAAGAGTCTAGGCAGCGAAGGCGAACGAGGCACGCGTCCTGGTGCGGCGTTCAGCTCGCCGTTGTTCGGCGGCGCCTTCTCCGCTATTCGACGAGGCGATGGCCGACCTTCCCCCGGTGACGATCTACAGCGACGGTGCTTGCCTTGGCAATCCGGGCCGTGGCGGCTACGGCACCGTGTTGCTGTTTGGCGAGCGCCGCAAGGAGCTGTCAGCCGGGTTTCGTCATACGACCAACAACCGCATGGAGCTGCTCGGCGCCATCGTCGGTCTGGAAAGCCTGACTCGTCCGTGCCAGGTCGAACTGTGGTCCGACTCGCAGTACGTCATTCACGCCCTGACCAAGGGCTGGCTGGCGGGCTGGCAGCAGCGCGGTTGGCGCACGGCGGGCAAGAAGCCGGTGAAGAACCGCGACTTGTGGGAACGCATGCTGGTGGCCATCGCCCCGCACACGATCGACTGGCGCTGGGTGCGCGGCCACACCGGCAACCCTGAGAACGAGCGCTGTGATGTGTTGGCGGTCGATGCGGCGAATGGTGGGCCGCTGGCGGACGACGTCGGGTTCGCCCCCGAATGAGGCGATGCCTCGACACAATCGTGGCGGTTGGCACCGTTGCTTGTCGCCTTGGTGGGCATGCACGTCGTAGGCCGCAACCGCGGCGCCATCGCAGTTTGGGCGCGACCAAGTGCGCGATCGCCGCAACCGGAGCGTGACGCTCGCCCGCGCTTTGGCACAATGGCCGCCATGACTTCGTCCGCCGACCAACCGGCGGCGACCACGCGCTTGCTGCGCGCGATGGGCGCTGGCGATGCCGCCGCTGCCGAGCAGCTGCTGCCGCTCGTGTATGCCGAACTGCACCGATTGGCGGCGCGTTTGATGGGGGAGGAACGGGCTGGCCACACCTTGCAAGCGACGGCGCTGCTGCACGAGGCCTACATGCGGTTGGTCGAGCCCGGAGCGGAGTACTCTGATCGTTCGCACTTCTTTCGGGTGGCGGCGAAGGCCATGCGCCATGTGCTGGTCGACCATGCGCGCGCGCGTGCGGCCCAAAAGCGCGGCGGTGGTCGGCGGGTCGATCTCGACAGTGAAGCGTTCGCCGCGCGGGACGATGCGCAGAGCCTGCTCGCCGTCGACGAGGCGCTGGGCCGCTTGCAAGCGCTCGACCCGCAGTTGGGGCAACTGGTCGAGATGCGCTTCTTCGGTGGTCTCGACAATGCCGCGACGGCCGCTGGCCTTGGCATCTCGTTGCGCAGTGTCGAGCGCGGTTGGCGGCTAGCGCGCGCGTTCCTCGTGCGCGAACTCGGTTTGTTGCCGCCGTCGGAGTGAACGATGACGACCGAGTTTTTGCGGGTGCGAACGGTGTTCGAGGACGCGCTCGAAGTGGCGCTGGCCGATCGCGACGCGTTCCTCGGGCGTGCGTGCGGCGCCGATGCCGCGCTGCGCCAGCAGGTTGAACAGCTGCTCGCTCACGACCGCGAAGCGGGCACGATGGGTGCCTTGCTGGATCGCCCCGCGGCGACGTTGGTGGCGGCGGCCGACACCTTGGTCGGTGTGCGCATTGGCGCCTATCGCATCCAAGCCGTGCTCGGCGGCGGCGGCATGGGCACCGTCTATTCCGCCTGGCAGGACGAACCGCAGCGCCTGGTCGCCTTGAAGGTGATGTCGATCGGTCTCGCGGGCGCTTCGGCGGCGCCGCGTTTTCGCCAAGAGGCCGAACTGCTCGCCAGGCTGCGTCATCCTGGCATCGCGCAGGTCTATGCCGTCGGTGTGCACGCGGCGGGTGGCCTTGAGTTGCCATGGTTTGCGATGGAGTTGGTCGAAGGCGCGCGCGATCTCGTCACCTTCGCGGCCGCGGCGAACTTGTCCGTGCGCGAGCGTGTGGGGCTGTTGCTGCAAGCTTGCGACGCGGTGCACCACGGCCATTTGCACGGCGTCATCCACCGCGATCTGAAGCCGCCGAACGTGCTCGTCGATCGCGACGGCCGCGTCAAGGTGATCGACTTCGGCATCGCGCGCAGCAGCGAGCCGAGTGCGGTCAGCGTGCGCACCGAGCATGGGTTCGTGCTGGGAACGCTCGCGTACATGAGCCCAGAGCAAGTCGGCGGCCATCTGGTCGACCTGCGCTGCGACGTCTGGGCCCTTGGCGTCATCGCGTTCGAGCTGTTGGCGGGCAAGCGTCCGTTCCAGGTGACCGGCCTCTCACCTTGGCAGGTAGCCCGCGCGATTGAAACGATGGAGGCGCCGCGGCTGCGGCAGTCCGTCCGCGGGCTCGATGCCGACCTCGAAGTGGTCGTTGGCAAGGCGCTGCGGCGCGAGCGCGGGGATCGCTATGCATCGGTCGCCGCACTCGCGGACGATCTGCGGGCGTTCTTGGCGCAGCGTCCGGTGGCCGCGCGTCCGCCCAGCACCTTCTACCACGTGCGCCTGTTCGCGCGGCGGCGGCGTGGGCTGGTGCTCGCGGTCGCGGCGATCGTGGCGGTGGCCATCACCAGCTTCGTGATGTTGTCGCTGCAGAACATCGAGCTTCTGCGCAAGGAACGGCTGGCGGCGCGGGTGGCGAAGTTCGCGCGCGACGTGCTCGCCGAATCGGACGCCATGCGCAGTCGCGGCGTCGACTACACAGTGCGCGAAGCTCTCGACGTGGCGGCCAAGGGCTTGGCGACCGAGGCGTTCCCGGATGCGCGGGTCGAAGCGGAGTTGCGGCAGTTGGTTGGCGACTCGTACCGTTCGTTGTCGGTGGTGGCGGCGGCCGAAGTGCACTTGGCGCGAGCCGTCGAGTTGTGGCGCCAGGTTGGCGGTGCTTCGCGGCAGACGATCGAAGCGGAGTTATCGCTGGTGTTGGTGTGGCGTGAACAGGATCGCCTGGACGAAGCCCAACGCGCGACGACGGCGTTGTGGCAACGTGGCGAGCGGCAGTTCGGCGCCGACGATGGGCTGTGGCTGCGCATCCAGCACATGCAGGCCTTGTTGTGGCGCGACGCGGGACGCTTGGCCGAGGCGGAGGCGCTCTATCGCGAGGTCGTGCAACACCGCGAACGCGTGCTTGGCAAGGACGACGAGGCCACGGTGGCGACGCTGCACTGCCTGGGATCGCTGTTGTTGGCGATGTCGCGACCTGACGAGGCACGCGACGTCCTGCAGGAGGCGTTGACGCGCAGCCAGCGCGGCGGTCATGGCGACGCCAGCACGTGGCAAATCGCCGACAACCTTGCGGAGTGTTGGCGCGAACTGGGGGACCTCGAGCGCGCGGCGGCGATGCACGGCGAGGCGATCGCGGGCTACAGCCAGCTGCTCGGTCCCGACCATGCGTTGACGCTGGGCTGCGGCTACCACTTGTTGAAGGTGTTGCAGCGCCAGGGGGACGTCGCCGGGTTGCGCGCGTTGGCGGATGACTTGCTGCCGCGCTGCCAGCGAACGTTCGGTGCGGACAATCGCCGCACGCTGTTCGTCATGGCGGCGAAGGCTTTTGCCTTGATGCAGAACGGTGAGGCGGCGGCTGCCCGTGAAGTGTGCGAGCAGGCGTTCCTGGGCCACAAGACGAGCCTCGGCCTCGCGCATCCCGACACGGTGGTTGCTGGGCACAACTTGGTGTCAGCGCAACTGGGTGCCAACGCGGCGGCGGCGGCGCTAGCGACGGCGGGCGAGTTGGTCGCGGTGCTGCCGACTGCGACGGACGTGCCGCCGGTGCCGCGGGCATACACGCACTTGCTGCACGCGCAGTCGTTGGCGGCCGTTGGGCGCCTAGCGGAGGCGAAGACGGCGGCGATGGCGGCGCGGGTGGCGTTGGTGGCGTTGCTGCCTGCGGAGCATGCCCTGGTGCTCGCCGCCGATCAGTTGCTCGCGCAGTTGCCGTAGTTCGTGGCCGCGCTGTTCAGTGCAAGGTGCTGGCACCAAGCTGGTCTTTGGCGCAGCTGCCTTGCAACCAGCCGCGCCAAGTGGTGTCGCATGGCAAGCGAATGGCGATGCCGCGCACGATCCGATCAGGGCCGAACAACACCACGCGCGTGCTACGGGTGTCGGCGCTCGCAAACGTGATTGCGCTGCCAGGCGCGCCGAGCCGGTTGACCACTTCCCGCACGACCACTTCGGTGATCGTCAGCGCGGTGTAGCTGTCTGCGCCTAGCCGCTGGCCCAGCAGCGCGGTCTCCGGCCATGCAAACATCGCGGCCTTGTGGGCAGCCAACAGCGGCAGCGCGCGCCGTAGGTCCTGCTCGGGGGTTTCGACCAGATCGAAGTCGTTCGCGAGCACGGACACCGCGGCGCCGACGGCCGTCAGTTCGGCCGCTGCTAGCTGTTTCCACGCATAGCGAGCTGTCCACACCGAGCTTGGTGCGAGCAACAAAGCGAAGGTGAGTGCGGGCCACAGGGCGCGCGCCGGCGAGCGGGCACGGGCCACGTGATGCAGCAAGAGCCCCGTCCACAACAGCATCGACCACGGCACGTAGCGCTGCGTGGTCACCTGTTCGGGATGCACGCGGAAGAACCCGGTGCGCAGCAGCACGACGAGCGCGCCGACGCTGACGGCAAACCACGCTAGGCCGAGGGCAATGCGTTCGAGGGCGCCGCGAGCGTCGCGGTAGGTGCGGTAGGTGGCCACCGCCAGCCACAGGGAGCCGAAGGCGCCGAAGGCAAGTGCCGGCCAACGCGCCGAGAGGGACTGGCCGCAGACGTCGTGCATGGCCGTCGCGAGCGGTGTCAGCATGGCGCGCAGCTGGGCGAACGGCAGGCGGGCGGCATGGTCGGGATCGAGCATTGGAATGAACGCCCACACGGATGGCGCGCCGAGCCAACGCAGCAACAGGTCGGCTCGTTCGAAGATGGCGACATGGCTCGGCAACGCCCCTTGTTCGCCGAGCAGCAGGCCACAGGCGGCGGCGAGTGCAGCAACCAGCACCGGCAGCCAGTGGCGCACTGGCGCCCGCTGCAGCACGAGCACGATCGCGAACGCGGGAAAGGTGGCGATGCCGCTGCCGAAGGTGAAGGTCGCCACGATGCCGCTGGCGGCGGCGGCATAGGCACCGCGGGCGCGTTGCTCGATGCGAGTGGCCGTCAACGCGAGCAAGCCGAGCACCAGGCTGGACAGCACCAAGAACAGCGGTACGGACTCATTGCCGTGCGCCAGCTTGCGGCCGTTACCGAGCCAGAAGAGACCGACGGTGGCGACCAGCGCGCCGACGCTGCGCCCGGCCGGCGCCAAGTTACGCAGGCTGTAGAGCAGCAGCGCCAGCGTCAGCATCGCGAGCACCATGCCGACGCCGATCTGCAGCGACTGGTTGGCGGCGCAAGTGTGCAGCTCGACCACGCGCAGCAGGTTGGGCAGCACTTCGCGATGGCCGTTGTCGGCGGCGACAACGTTGGCGGGGAACGGTTCGCTCAAGTAACGCTCGACGAAGCGCCACGGGTCGGCGTACGGAACGCGCGGCGACAGCCGCAGCATGACCACAAGACCGACGAGCACGTACGCCGTGGCCAACAGGCGCAGTGGCCAGCGCCATGGCGAGCTCGGGCTCGACTCTCTGGAGATCTCGCTCATCGGCTAACGCACCCGCACCAAGCGTTCGCGTGGCAGTACCAGCGTCGCCAGGTGCGGCTCCAGGTCCTTCAGGAAGCGATGGCCATCGACGTAGTAACCCGCGGTCGGCTGCAGCCCGGGAACGCGCGCGCAAAACCAGCGGTTGAGGCATTCGACCATCAGCTCGCGCAGGTACTTGGCGAAGCAACTGGCCAAGGCGGTGGGGAAGGCGCGGTCTTCGCCGCGTTCGGCGAAGGTGACGGTCGTGGTGCCGTTCGCGCGCCGCACGTGGTACGACGACACCGCGGGTTCTTCGCACACGACCTCGATGGTGGCACGCGGGCACAGCTTGCGCAGGTCGTTGGCGTAGTGCATGCGGCCGCCGCAGCGGTCGGCGACGAGATGACCCGAACTGCCATCGGGCACGTGCTGCAAGAGACGGCCGAGCACTTCGGCGTAGGCGTGGAAGTGCGCGCGGCTCTTGTTGTCGGTGTCGGCGATCAGCGCGTTCCATTCTTCCACGTCGACGGCGCGCACGGCGATGTCGACGATACGCACGTCGCCTTGGCGAAGGGCGCGCGCCACCATCTCGGCCTGCAGCCGGATCCAGTCGGCGTCGGCAACGAGCGGCAATCGCAACTCGAGGTCGGCATACCAGGGACAGCGCGCCAAGTGTTCGAGATCGCTGCCCAGGGCTCGCAGCCACGACCCGAGGGTCGACGGCAATTCCCCATGCTGCGCCGTCCAAAACACCAGCGCCGTCTCTTCAAGATGCCGTAGCCCGTGTGGGCCTTGGTTCACCTTCTTGCTGTCGGCGACGCGCACCTTGCCCTTCTCCGTCTTCTTGCGGGCGACGTGCCGACGCAACAGGCGCCACGGATCGGTGCCTTCGGGACCGGACATCGCGACACCGCCGACGACGAGTGGACCGAGGATCGGGCCGAGGCCAGCTTCGTCGACGCCCGCGAGCAAGTTCATGCGCGCGACAGGACAACCGGGATGCGTCCGGGGGTCAAGGTTCGTTGGCAAGGCAGCCTTGCACAGCGAGTGCGTTCTGGCGGTGCTTCTGCCGATACCACCCGCAGTTGCCATGGAAGTGCTGCTAGTAGAAAAGGACCCGCTGATTCGCGACCAAGTGAAGGTCGGGTTGCAGCAGTTTCCCGAATTCCACGTCACCGTCGGCACCGGCCACGCCGGCATCAACGAGATCCGCGGTCGGCATTTTGACTGTGTGTTCCTCGGCGTCGATCCGCGCCAGAAGGACACCGTCAAGCTGCTGCATCACATTCGCTCGTTCGATACCGCGATTGAACTTTTCGTGCTGACGGCGCCGCGCAACGTGCGCGACATGGCCGTCGACAAGACCAAGTACGACATCCACTCGTTCGTGCAGACGCCGATCGTGGTGCGCGAACTGTTTGGCTTGCTGGGGCGCTTCATCGAGCGGCGAACCGAGCGCCAGAACACCGCCCTGCGCAAGAACACGCGGGCGACCGCCGGCCGCCAGAGCTGAACGGCGAGAGTCGCCGCCCAAAGCAGGCGAACGCTTGCTCTGGCGCCACGGATTGCGTTTCCTTCCGTGGCTGATGTCCGACCCCATCGATCCGCAGCCTCCCGCTCCCAGCGAGCGCCCTCGCCCTCGCATCAACCTGTGGCTCGAGTCGCGCTACCGCAAGCTGCGGCGCGGCCTGCCACAGACCGTCTTCTTCTGCCCGCTGTGCAAAGGCGATCGTCGCCGCGCCCGCGACTGCAAGCAGTGTGAGGGCTTTGGCAAGCTGACCAAGGAGTCAGTGCAAGAACTGATCGGGCGGCGGCTGCTGCCGGCGATGCAGGCGAAGCTTGGGCGCTTCCATGGGGCTGGGCGCGAAGACATCGACGTGTTGATGCTGGGGCGCGGGCGGCCGTTCGTGTTCGAAGTGGTGGGCGCCCGCAATCCGGAGATCGATCTCGAAGCGATGCGGTTGGAGATCGAAGCGCGCGCTGGTGGTGCGATCGAACTGGCGCCGTTCGTGCGAGTGGCGCGGCCGCGCGTCGCCTATTGGAAGGAGACGCACTTCGACAAGGTCTATCGCGCCGAGGTCTCGCTCGATGCGGTGCCGAGCGATGAAGCGATGACGCGGGCGCGCACGTTCGAAGGCGCCGTGGTGCAGCGCACGCCGCAGCGGGTGGCGCATCGGCGCGCCGATCTCGATCGCGAACGCCAACTGCGTGTGCTGGGTCTCGTCGTGATGCCCGATGGCGCGCTCGAACTGCGCGTCTTGTGCCAGCACGGCACCTACGTGAAGGAGTGGATCTCCGGGGACGATGGTCGCACGCTGCCGTCCTTGACGTCGTTGCTCGGCGTGCCGTGCCGATGCCGGGTGCTCGATGTCGAAGAGATCATGACGGACGAGGTCAGCGGGCCGCGGCTGGTGGTGAAGGACAGTCAGGACAAGGACACCCAGGGCGGGGACCGCGTGGAGTCGTGACGTGAGCAGCCCGTCGCCGCTGCCGCACTTGCCGCTCGTGCGGCTGCGCGCGAGCCGCAGCGACGTGGTGCGTTCGTTGCTTGAGCGCCAGCCTGCCTGGTCGCACTCAGCGCCGGTGCGTCAACTGATCACCGGCGACCGCGGCGTTTCGTGGTATCGCGTGGCCCCGGAGTCCTTCTCGGTGCAGGTGCGTTGGCGTTGGCGCAGCGAGCAGTGGGAAGAAGGCGAGGTCGATGTGCTGCCCGGAGCGACGGTGGCGCTGCGGCTCGTGCTCGGCGACGTGTCGCCGCAAGCGGTGACGAAGAAACTCGACTTGCTGCCGACCCGCGCGTTCATGAAGGGCGAAGGCGGCGTGCTGGCGCGTTCGGTGCGCGATGAGGGGCTATGGATTTACGAGGTGTTGCCCGGCGCGTTCTGTTTCCCCGAAGAGAAGGTCGCCGAACTGTTGGCGCTGCTGCGTGGCCGCGCGGGGTTTCGTGAAGTGCTGAGTTGGCCCACGGTGCAATGGGCCGGAGTCACCGTGAAGTTGCGGGGACCGATCGAACGCCTCGGCGGGTTCTCACTCGAACCGCGCGTGCTCGAAGACCTGGTTGGGCTGTCGTTGGCGCTCGATCTCGAACTCACCGCGGAGTAGGGGCGGTCCGTTCCGCCCGTTGGCGGGCGCGGAACGCACGGATCGCCAGCAAGTAGCGCCACACGTCGCGCACGATGCGCACCGTCGACTGCTTGTCGGCGCGGCGCTCGAAGCGGCACGGCACCTCGACGACCTTCAGGCCCGCTTGGTGGGCGAGGACCATGATCTCGCTGTCCCAAAACCAGCCGACGTCGCGGGTGCGCTGCACGACCGGCACGATCTTCTCGCGCAAGAAGAACTTGAAACCCGTCTCCGGGTCTTTGAACGGCACCGCAAACGTGCGTTGGAACAACCAGCGATAGCCACTGCTGAGGAAGTGCCGCAGCAACGCCGTCGGGCGCCAGCCAGCCGAGTAGTGGCGGTACGCGGTGGCGCCGTCGGCGCCGTCATCGATCGCCGCCAACACCGACGGCAAGAAGTGACAGTGCACTTCGAGGTCGATGTCGAGGAAGCCGACGATGCGACCGGTCGCCAGCAGGAAGCCCTCCGTGACGGTGCCGCCGCGGCCGACGTTCTGCGCGTGGAAGACGGCGCGTCGGTTGGCGTGTCCTTGCACCAGGCGCGCGACGATCTCGGCGGTGCGGTCCTTGCTCTTGTCTTCGAGGAAGATGAGTTCGTAGCTGCGGCCTTCCGCATCGAGCGTGGCCGTCAGCTGGCGCACCGACTCTTCGAGGTGGCCTTCTTCTTGGTAGCACGCGATGACGACCGAGAGGTCGCAGGGCGCTGCGGGCGAAGTCATGGCAGGACGCGGACCTTGTGCACTTGGACGCCGGCGAAACGTTGGCTGGCCAGCAGTTGGATTCGCGGGCTATCGAGCAGGTCCTCGACCGAACTGTCGACCGTTCGGTGCGGATGCCATTCGTCGCGCACGAGGTAGCAGATGTCGTCCTTGCCACGGGCGGCTAGATCGAGCTTGGCCGGGTCGGCAGAACAGCGATAGACGCGCAGTTTGGCGGCCTTCAGCAGGCTGTCGTTGTGGGCGGCAAAGGTGCGGAACGTGTTGATCGCAACCTGGCCGAGCCATGACCCCAGGCGTTTTTCGATGGCGGCCGCGAGTTGTTCGGGCGCCATCGGCAGGGCCAAGTTCTTCACGTCTTGGATGCGCGGGTCGTAGTAGCAGAGCGAACGAGGATTGGGCGTCGAAGTGAAGACGGGGCGCCCAGCACCATCGCGGTCGATCTCTTCGCCAAGCCAGGCGGCGGCGCTACGCCAATCGGAGTTGGGCTTGTAGACCGTCCAGTGCGTGGTGTGGAACGTGAACAGTCCGATCAGTGCCGCGACGTTGAGCGCCAGCGTGGCGACTCCGACCAGTGGCTGCGCTTTGCCACGCAATGTCGCGAGTCCAGCACCCGCCAGCAGGAACACAAACGGCAACGCGGGCAGCATGCTGCGTTCCATGTAGGTGCGGTCGTAGCCGAGCTGCGCGCAGAGCCACAAGAAGGCGGGCAGCGTGAAGAGGCCGACCAGCACCAGGAAGCCGCGTGGCTGGTGTTGCCGCGTGCGCACGACAGCCACGAAGCCGAGCAGCAACAGCAGCGCCCCGAGCCCTTGCTGCGTCCAAGCGATCGCCGTCAACGTCGGCACTTCCGCAGGCAGCAGCGTGTGCCCGGTCCAACACCAATCGAGCAAGAACTGCGACAGGCCTTGGAGGGTGAGCGCCCGCAGGTAGTCCTGGCTGGTCTCGAAGTGGCCGACGGCGAACTTGCCGACCAAGAACACGCCGAGCAGCGAGAGGCCGATGCCATGCCACAGCAGCACGCGGCGGGCGCGGCGCGTGAAGCCGCCCGCGAGCATGGGAGCCGCCAACGCGAGCACGCCGACGATCACCGCCAAGTAGTAGTGCATGCCCAACATGACGACGACGTTGGTCACGTGCACCAGCATGAGAAGGCGTCGGTGGGCGCCTTCGGTGAGCAAGCGATCGACGGTGCCAAACAGCAGCAGCGTGCACGCGATCATCGGTGCATAGAGCCGCGCTTCGGCGGAGTACCAGATGTGCACGGGCGACAGGGCCAGCAGCACCGTCGCCCAACGCGCGGCGGTGGCGCCAACGAGTCGATGCCCGGTCCAGTACGTGAGCGGGATCGCCGCGAGGCCCGCTAGCAGGGCTGGCAAACGTAGGGCGAACTCACCATCGCCAAAGAGTCGACCCCAGCCGTGCATGAACGTCACGAACAGCGGCGGATGGATGTCGACGTAGAGCGTGGCGATCAGTTGTTCGAAGGTGCCGATGCGCTGCCCGGCCATGCATGCTTCATCGAACCAGACACTGCGGCCAAGCAACGGCAGGCGCAGGGCGAGAGCTAGCAGCGTGCAGGCGAGCAGGAACCAGCGGCATCTTGCAGTTGCCGACGAAGTGGTATCGGCAAGAGGCAGTTGTGCGATCATTTCCGTAGGGAAGGCTAGTTGCTGCGAACGGGTGAGCTGGCGAGCGTTCTCAGGACGAGGCGATGGCGGTTGGCATTGCCTTCACCGACCTTGGGCGCGACGCACCCAGTCGGGATAGTCGCGATCGAAGCGGAAGGTGAGCAATCGTTGCGCGCGGTGGCTGGGAACGAACTGGAAGGTGGCGGTGACGGTGCCGGCTTCGAGCAGTGCTGGAAACTCCGGCACGACGTCGATGGTGACAGGAATGAGCAAGGCGTCGCCGATGTAGGTGTCGGCCGCCGCGATGCGGCCGATCTGCAGGGTGCCTTGCGCGGAGAACCAAGTGGTGGCATCGAACTCGCCATCCGTCGCACCGACCGCCGCGTGGTTCTCGAACAACGTCGTCAAGTAGCCATTCGCAGTGAACAGCGTCAGTCGATAGCACGGCTGGCGCACGCCGGGCGTGTGCAGGGTGTAGCGAGGCGGTGGTTTGTGCAGCAGAGCGTCGAGGCGTGGCGTCGTCAGGTCGAAGCTGCCGTTGGCATCGCCGCGGATCGGCAGCTCTGGCAGGACGGGGCCTGGCAGCGCCTTGCTGAGGCGGTTGGCCTGCGAAAAGAACCAGGTCGAGCCGCGCGGCAGCGGGAACGCCGCGTCGCCGTCGAACAAGCGGAACGCGGCCGGCGAGTTGGCCAGCGGGCGCAGGGCGTAGAGCTCGACGAAGTGGTCCGTGAACGGCGGCGCCAGCAGGCGATCGATGCCGAAGTGCAACTGCACGACGTTGCCGCTGGCGTTGGCGTGCGGCAACCCGGCGACGAACATGGGCGTCGGCGGCTGTTCGTTCGCGGCGCGCAGCAACGTCTGGTGCATCGCCGCGGACTCGGTATCCGCGCGGTAGGTGTCCTGACGCATCGCGACGAAGGGCCAGGCCCACGCCAGCAGCAGGGCGATGCAGCCCCAGCGTCCGCCGGCGGCGACGATGCCGACGAGTGCGGCAGCGGGCAGGTAGTAGTAGCGCAGCGTCTGTGGGTTGTCGGCCGCCGCCAAGAAGTTGGCCACTGGTGCTAGCGCCACGCCAAACGCCAGCAAGGTCAGCAGCACGAGGTGCCGTCGCCAAAAAGCGGCCAAGCCGATCGCCAGCAGCGCTGGCAGCGCGCCGGCGGCGAGCCAGACCCAGCTCGGCAGCGCGGTGGCACTCGGCAGGCCGACCCAGTGCAGCGGCACCAGTTCGTTCGTCAGCACGGTGGCGAGGCCGCGGACCATCGATCCGACGTCGTAGGCGGCGGCGTCATAGCCGCCAAGGCGGCCGAGTACGAGCACGCGGAACGGTAGGTACACCAGCCAGACGAGCCACACCGGCCAGGTCAGGGCGAGGGCCGCCCGCACACGCTGCGCGAGCGGTGCGGGGGCGGTGCGACCGAACACCGCGATCGTGGCGAGCAGCGGCAGCACCAGCGCCAGTTCCTTGCTAGCCAACGCCGCGGCGGTCGCGATCGCACACGGCCACGCCCGTTGGTGGCTGCTGGGCGCATGTTCTTGTCGGCGCAGCACGAGCAGGATCGTCAACAAGCACCACACCGTGGTGTGGCTGTCGACGCGGCCCACGGCCCAGGCGATCGAGCCACTGTGTCCTGGCATCAGCGCCCACAGCAGCGCCGCGAAGAACGCACTCGCGGCGGGCAAGAAGCGCCGCCACACCAGAGCCAACAGCAGTGTGCTGATCGCGTGCGCGAGCACGTTGCTGCAGTGCGACAGCGGCGGCCACACCCCGCCGAGCTGTTGGTCCAGCCAAAAGCTCGCGGTGATCAGTGGCCGGTAGAACAGCCAGAGCTCGGTGAGGGAGTACTGCGGTCCTGTGAAGTCATGCAGCACATGCTGGAAGTCTTGCGCGTACTGCACCGCGAAGAAGTCATCGCTCTGCCAATACGGAGCCAGCGGCCACCAGGCTGTCATCGCCAGGAACGGCAGCAGCCAGAACCAGCGCGAAGCCTTTGGCACGTGCACGCCGTTCACTTGATCGGGGCTAGCTCGTTGGCGTCGCGATGGCTCACAGCATCACTCCCATCACCTGCATCTCCATCGTCATCTGGCCATTGCAGAAGACCTGCGCACCCATCTTGGCGAGGCGGCGGCCAGAGACGTTGACGTTGCCGCTGACGAAGTAGACGCGGGCCGGCGGCACCACTTGGCCGCGCACGCGCACGTCGTCGAGTCCAGCGAGACCGATCATGCGGTCCATCGCCCAGCCACTGAGTTGCTTCAGCAGGAAGGTCGCGATCTGCGCACCGCCCTCGATCATTAGCACCCCCGGCATCAGCGGCCGACCGGGGACGTGGCCCTTCGCCCACCACGGATTCGCGTCCCAGTCCTTGTAGCCAACCGCGATGCCGCGTTCGCGATCGAAGTAACAGACACCATCCAGCAGCTGGAAGAGGTCGCGGTGCGGCAAACACGCCCTCAGGTCTTCTTCGGAGAAGACGTTCTTGGTGAGGTCGAGGCTCGCGAGGTCGACGATCGGTTGGCCCATGCTCGGCCGCGGACTCTAGCGAGCGGGTACGAAGCTCGGAAGCGACAAGGTTGGCGGCGTGCCCCGTTGGGGCTCTATGTCACAGCCCGCTTACTGGTGCGCAGGTTTCAGCGTCACATCCAGCACCACGGGGTCCTGGCCGAGCCGCAGGGTGCGTTGGCAGTCCCACAGATAGAACTTGTCCTTCACGACACTGATTTGCCAGGTGCCGGGGGCAAGGTGGGTGAACTCGACGCGACCCTGGTCGTTGGTGGGCAGTTCGCGCGTCGTCAGCTTGATGCGGTCGGTGGCGGTCGCGGTGACCTTGGCGTCGACGATGGGGTAGCCGGCGCGGTCGTGCACGCTGACTTGCACGGGCACACCGCGTTCGATCGTCATCGTGTGGTTCTGCCCCTGCACCTTCGAGCTGAACATCTTCATGCCAGGCTGCACCGAGATGGTCTGGGGGTCGATCAGCGGTTGGCCGTTGAGGCTGGCGATCACCTGATAGTCACCGGCCAGAACCGAGTCGAAGACGAGGCTGCCGAAGTTGTCGGTGGTGCCCTGCATGCCGTCGCGGCCGGCCGGTTCCCCGACCGGCAACACGCTGATATCGAGGCCTTGGAATGGCGTCGCGTCTTGGTCGCGCACCAACAACGACAACGGTGCGCCGGGTGTGATCCGCAGCACGACGTCGTCGACCAACGGCGTCTTGGCGTCGATGGTGAGGGTGCGGCCACTGCCATTGAGGCCCTTCGCGCTCACGCTGACGACGTAGGGATACTCCGAGAACGGCACGTCCGTTACTTCGAACGTTGGCGTGCCGCGGCCGCGAGTCACCGTCGCGACGAGGCGCTGGCGACGATGGAATTTGCCGTCCTGAAACTCATTGCGTGCCTCTTCGAGGAACACGTGGATCGTCTCCAGCCGATCGAGCACCGAAACCGCGAGTTGGATGTCGCCGCGCACGATGCCCTTCGTCCAGCCGACCGTGCTTTCACGAGTTGGCTCGTCCGTCGCGCTTACTACCGCGGGTACGGCGACGTTGGCGGCGGCTGGGCCGGAATCGACATGGCCGGAATCGGCAGGGCTGAGATCGACATTGCCGGAATCGCCGGTCGGCAGTGCGTTGGCTTTTTCCCCATCGAGCGGGGCCGGCGGCAGCGTTTCCGCGAAGGTGTCCTGCCCGAAGAACGCGATGCCAGCGACGGCGCCGAGGCCGAGGGCGCCAAATAGGATCGATAGGACGCGGCTAGACATGAAGTATGAGGACAGCGGTCGGGGGACTGCTCCGCACCGAATAGTAGCTCGGTCGGCCTAGGCAACACGGATTGTCTTCTCGCCAAGGTGCCCAGGTTCTCGGAACGGGATGCGGCCGCCGGAGCTGGGCGCGGTGCCTAGTGGCGAAGCCAATGGCGGATCGTGGCCACGATCTGCGCCGGGGGCTCGGTGCCATCGACGACCAAGCCGGTCGCGAGCGCTTCCCAGGTCGCCAATTGGCTGGGCAACAACGTCGCCGGGAAGAAGTGGTCGGTGCGGCGTTGCAATCGCTGGTGCAGGGTCGCTGGGTCGACTTGCAAATGCACCCAGCAGAACGGCGGCAAGTCGGCGGCGAGCTGTTGGCGGTAGCAGGCCCGCAGCGCCGAGCAGGCGAGCACGAATCCCAACTGCTGTTGCACCAGCGATCGCACTTGCTGGTGCACGGCGGCGAGCCAGTCGACGCGGGCGTCGTCGTCGAGCCCTTGCCCCGCGGTCATGCGCGCCCGGTTCGCCGACGAATGAAAGTCATCGGCGTCGAGACCAGCAACGTCGAGTGCCGTCGCCAACAGACGGCCGACGGTGGTCTTGCCAGAGCCCGCCACGCCAACCAACACGACGCGCGGCGCTGTCATCAGCGACGGCGATCTGGCGTCGTCGGCGGCAGCTCGGGCTTGCGATCGAGTGCGCGCAGCACCTTGTCGACATCGCCGAGGAAGTTGCCGAGGCCATCGAGGTCAACTGGTGTGGCCGCGGGCGCTTGCTTGCCGGCTGGCTTCAGGCGGCGGGCGCGTTCGTGTTCTTGCGCGCCTTCGTCGAGCAAGTCGTTGCGATCGAACATCGCCGCCGCCTGCATGTGCACGAACAGATTGCCTTCGTGACGGGAGCAAGCGTTGCGCATCGCGGCCAGCGCGGCCTCGTTGGCACCTTCTAGTTCGAGGCAGCGCGCGCGGGCGACGGCGACGCGAGCATCGTCGTCGCCCAACGCGCCGAGCACTTCCTGCGCGCGCGCGAGTGCCTCTTGCCGTTCGTGGGGCGCCGCATGCTCAGCGTGATCGAGCAGATGTTCGGCGACGAGGGCGCGCGTGTGCGGGGTCGGATCCGCTTGCAGCAGCGTCGTCAGGTCCTGTTGCAAACGGCGCAGCGAGGCGGTGTCACCCTGCTGGCGCAACGCATCGATGCGAAAGTGCAGGATCTCCGGCGTCGGGCTGCCGCGCAGTTGTTCGGTGACGTCGAGGTCGTGGATCGCTTCGCTGTATTGCTGCAAGCGATGGTGGGCGCGAGCCCGCACAAACCAAGCCATGGCGAAGCGCTCGTCGTGCGCAATGGTCGCGGACGCGGTCGCTACCGCCGCTAGCAACAGATTGCGGCGATCGTCGGCACTGCGCGGTCGGTCCTGTTCATCACGTTCGGTGGCGGCGAGGGCCAGCAGGCGCTCGGCGTCGGCGAGGCCGCGTTGCAGCGTGTTCTGATTGCGTTCGAGCACGAGCAGCAAGGCGCCGAACGTCAACACCAACACCGTGGCCAGCAACGCGGAGACGAGCGGTCGCCGCGCGCACCAGTGCAGGCTGCGCCGCAACAGACTCGGCGAGCGCGCCAGCACCCGTTCGCCGCGCAAGAAACGCTCGAGGTCTTCGGCGAATTCGAGGGCGCTGCCGTAACGGTGACTGGCATCGCGCGCCATCGCCTTGCCGATGATGGCATGCACAGCCTCCGGCAGGTCGCTGCGCAGCGAACGCGCCGGCCGCGGCTCCCGTTCGGTCACCGCCTTCAGCACGCTTTGGGCGGTAGGGCCATCGAACGGCGGCTTGCCGGTCACCAAGGCGTAGAGCGTGGCCCCGAGCGAATACACATCGGCGAGCGTGCTGGCCGCCTGGGTGCCGCCGAGCACGACTTCGGGCGCCATGAACATCGGCGTGCCGACGATGGCGCCACTCTCGGTCATCGAGCCGGTGCCAGTTTCGCGAGCGAGGCCAAAGTCGGTGATCGCGATGCGCGGCCGGTCGTCGGTCGATTCATCCGCCGTGCGCAGCATGACGTTGCCGGGCTTGATGTCGCGATGCACGACGCCGTGGTCGTGCGCGAATTGCAGGGCCCGCCCGATCGCGGCGGCGATGGCGCAGGCCTTTTGCACGGGCAGTGGTCCGACGTGCAGACGCTCTTCCAGGGTGACGCCGTCGACGAATTCCATCGCGAACCAATGCAGGCGGCCTTTGGTGCCTTGGTCGACGAACGCAACGATGTCGGGATGGCGAACGCGCGCCATGATGCGACCTTCGCGCAGGAACCTCGCCAGCGCGCGCTCGGTCAAGGTCAGGCTCGGCGGCAGGATCTTGAGCGCGATGCGGTCGCCGCTCGCCAATACGCGCGCCTCGTAGACGATGCCCATCGAGCCCTTGCCGACTTCGCGCACGATGCGGAAGGCGGGGAGTTCGTTGGCGAGTGACTCGGGAGCGAAGCTGTAGAAGTCGCGCCGCTGGCCAAAGTCAGGGGCTTCGCTCACGGTTGGCGCACGGCCGTCTGAATGCGCACGAGATCGCGCAGCAAGCTCGGCAGGTCGGCAAGGCGCAGCATGTTGGGCCCATCGCTTGGTGCTTGGTCCGGGTCCTCGTGCACTTCCAGGAAGAGCCCATCGACGCCGCACGCAATGGCCGCGCGCGCCAAGAACGGCACCTTGCTGCGATCGCCGCCGGTCGACGTGCCCGCACCACCCGGCCGCTGCACCGAGTGGGTGACGTCGTAGACGAGCGGCTGGCCAAAGGCGCGCATGGTCGGGAAGCCGGCAAAGTCGACGACCAACGTGCGGTAACCAAACGAAGTGCCGCGCTCGGTGATCATCACGTTCTGGTTGCCGCTCGCGAGCACCTTGCCGAGCACGTTGGGGATGTCGTCAGGCGACAAGAACTGGCCCTTCTTGACGTTGACCGCGCGCCCGGTGGCGGCTGCCGCGAGCAACAAGTCGGTCTGGCGGCACAGGAACGCGGGGATCTGCAGGCAGTCGACCACTTCGCCGACGGCGCCACATTGCTCGCGTTCGTGCACATCGGTGAGCACCGGCACGCCGAGTTCGCGGCGCACGGTGGCGAGGATGGCCAAGCCCTCTTCGATGCCGGGGCCGCGGAAGGCGCTGCCCGAGGTGCGGTTCGCCTTGTCGAAGCTGCACTTGAAGACCAGCGGCACGCCGACGTCGCGGCAGGCCTTCTGGATGGCGGTGGCGTGGCGCAAGCAGTGGTCGCGGCCTTCGATGACACAGGGTCCCGCGATGAGAGCGAACGGGCGGTTGCCGCCGAAGGTGACACTGCCGACGGCGACTTCGCGGGTGGGAGCAGCTGCAATCATCGGCGGGATCCTACCAAGCGGTTGCGTCGCATCGCGCGCAGAGAGTTTGGTCGGGTTGCCGTTGTCTGGATCGATGGCGGCGTTGGCAACGACGTCGGGCTCGCAAGGGCACCGATGCGAAGTTCTGAGGCCGCCGATGCGAACCAGCGTAAGTACATTTAGGGGACGATCCTTTGGCTGCGAACTGGTTCCCAGCCTGTGCTCGCGAGCTGGACTGTCGCGCCGCAGTTGCCCTGCCCCGCCGGGATGATCTCTCTGCAAAAGGCTGCTGCGTTTCTCCAATCTCTTGATGTCGCACATGAATCGTACTCTCGCTCTTCTCTCTGTCGCGGCTGTGTTCGCCGCCGCCGCTTCCGCCCAGTGCTTCAATCCCGCTGGTGGCACCTCCATCACCGGCACGCTGATCCAATTCACCGGCTTTGACCCCATTCACGACGAAGGTCGTTCGCCGGTCACCAGCATGGGCATCGTCTTCCCGATGGCGGGCTCGGCTGGCGGCACCTACACGGACTGCGTCATCGAGACGAATGGCCTGATCTACCTGACGAACGGCGTCGCGCCGACCATGCTCGGCAACTACGTCTACGGCAGCTTGTCCAGCCTCGCTGGCGTCGCTGGCCAATCGCCGCGCATTGCGCCTTTCTGGCGCGACATCTGGGCGATGCCCGCTGGCTGGGACATCACCACCGTGTCGGTTCCTGGCGTCTCGTTCCAAGTCAATTGGATCAACACCACGAACTTCAACACGACCGGCACCCCCAAGAGCTTCAGCGCGAAGCTCCACGCCACGGGCGTGGTTGAATACAGCTACGACGGCTTGCTCGTGCAGTCGAGCAGCTTTGTCGGCCTGTCGGTCGGCAACGCCATCGGCGGCACCAGGTCGCGTCGAACTTCGCGGCCAACCCCGTGGGCGGCACGGTGCCGTTGCGGTTCGAGACGTTCACGGCCGCCAACTGGGATCTGTCCAACAAGACGATCCGGTTCACGCCGAACGGCGGTGGTGGCTTCAACGTCAGCACGCCGTGCTCGGTGGTGCCGGCCAACCACTCGTCCTACGGCGCCGGTTGCTACGCCTCGACCGACTCGGTCTACCAGAGCTTCGCGACGGCCGCTCTGGCGAGCCCCGTGCTCAGCAACCAGACGATCACCTTCACGCCCGCTGGCGGCGGCAACTACCTGATCACCAGCGGCGGCAGCTTCTTGCCAGTGGGCTCGGTGCAAGCCGTGCCGACGATCGTCGCCAACGGTGACGACACGGCGCAGACGGTTCCGTTTACCACGGGTTCGTTCCCGGGCTCGGCCGGTCTGTCGATCTGCTCGAACGGCCACGTCGGTCTCGCGGCTGGCAACAACACGACCTGGAACGTCACCGCGGCGCTCATGCTCAACGACCCGCGGACGTCGTTCCGCAGCGCGCACGACATGAACCCGATGATCCTCGGCAGCGGCAAGATCAAGTACGAAGAGTCCCCGGCCGTGACCATGGTCACCTGGGATGGCGTGTGGGACTTCGGCGGCTCGTCAGTCGCTGACGCCAACACGCTCCAGATGCAGTTCTACCCGTCGGGTGTCGTCGTCATGTCGTGGGGCTCGCTGTCCACGCTCGGCGCCAGCACCATCGGCTACGTCCTGGGCTACTCGCCAGGTGGCGTCTCGCTCGATGGCGGCTCGGTCAACCTCATGGGTTCGCTGCCGTACGTCCTGCAGCCGCTGACGGCGATGTCGTTGTCGGCAACGCCGGCTCCGATCTCGACGGCGGGCTCGGGCACGCTGGTGACCTACACCCAGAACAGCATCCCGGAAGCGGCGCCGTCTTCGGGTGTCTACATCGGTATCACGATCATCAGCCTCGGCCAAGACCTGCCGGGCACGGACCTCGGCTTCCTGGGCATGCCAGGCTGCGCGCTGCACGTCTCTTCGTTGGACGTCACGTTGGCGTTCGTCGGCGTTGCCAACAGCCAGACGACGCAGTTCCAGATTCCAGCCGGTGTCGCCTACGGCACCCAGCTGTTCGCCCAGTCGGCGGCGCTGATCGTTCCGAACAGCCTGCCCAACGGCCAGAACGCGTTCGGCGCCACGCTGTCGAACGCCGTCGCCAGCTTCATCAGCACGCTGTGATTGAGTTTGCGAACGGCAGGAACTGCTGAGTTCTTGCCGCGCCCGAGCCCGGTGGTCTTCGGATCACCGGGCTCGTTGTGTTTCTGGCACGATCAGTTGCGCGGTTTGCCCCAGCAGATCGATCGCGGCGGGGCTGGTGCCGGCGAAGTCGCCATCGAGTTGCAGCGGGGCATCGCCATCGACGCGCAGCGAGGTGGTCGTGCGCACCACGAGGTTGCGGCCAGCCCGCATGCGACGGCAGATGCCGCGCAGGCCCTGCCATAGCCAAGCCGCTCGCGCGCGCTGACGGAAACACAGCACGTGCAACAGCCCGCTATCGCACGACACGTCAGGCGTGAGGTGCAACACGCCGCCATAGTTCTTGACGCGCGTCACCAACACGGAGCTGAGGTCGTCGAGCACTTCGCCATCGGCGAACGTCGCGCGCAACGAGAACTGTGGCCAGTGCCACACCGTGTGCAGGATGGGGCCGGCCCACTTGCGCTTGCCGAGCGTGCCCGTGCGCACTTCGCTCAGGCGCTTGACGACGGCGCCATCGACGCCAATCCCGCAGAACAACAGGAAGCGGCGCTCGCCGCAGCGACCGATGGCCAGCGCCCGGGTATGGCCCGCGGCGAGCATGTCGGCGGCGGCTTCGACCCGGCGCGGCAGGCCCAGTTCCACCGCCAGCACGTTGGCGGTGCCGAGTGGAAAGACGCCGAGTGGGCGACTCGGGTCGGGCATGCCGTTCAGCACTTCGTTGATGGTGCCGTCGCCGCCGATCGCGACCAGCGCATGCCACGGCTCACTGCCGGCCGCGCGCGCGCGCAGCTGGCCATCGCCGGCGGCGCTCGTCAGGTAACACTCAGCGGCGACCCCGCGCGCGCGCAGCGCTTCGGCGAGCTGCTCACCGATCACGCGACCGCGACCACCGCCGGCGATCGGGTTGCAGACCAGCAGCAGACGCCGTTGGGGAGAAGGGCTTCCGTTCATGGCTTGGGGCGGCAACCATAGCTGCGTCATGGTTTCCCTGCGCATCCTCATCACTGGCGCCAGTGGCTTCTTGGGTGGCCACGTCATCGCGGCGGTGCGCGCGGCCGGGCACGTGGCGTGCACGACGGCGCGGCGCAGTGGCGAGGCAGCGGTCGACTTGACTGGGCCCGGCATGGTCGACGCAGTGGTGCAGGCGTTGCGTCCCGATGTGGTTCTGCATCTGGCGGCGATGGCGCGGCTCGCCGATTGCGAACGCGAGCCCGCGCGCGCAACGGCGGTGAACGCGCTGGTGCCGCAGCGTTTTGCCGAACGCTTTGGCGCGCGGCTGGTGTCGCTCTCGACCGACCTGGTCTTCGATGGACGATGGGCGCCGTACTCGGCGTTGGCGCCGGTGGCGCCGCTGTCGGCCTACGGCCAGAGCAAAGCCGAGGGGGAAGAGCGTGTTCGTGCGAACGGCGGCCGCGTCGTGCGCTTGCCGCTGCTCTTTGGCCCGGATGCAGAAGGTCGCGGGGCGTCGGCCGCCCTGCGCACCGCGATCGAGCGTCGTCAGGTGAGTGCGCTGTTCACGAATGAGTACCGGACGCCGCTGCACGCCGCCGATGCGGCCGCCCAACTGGTGGCGTTGGTGGTCGAACCGGAAGGGCCGCTGCTGTTGCACTTGGCTGGCCCAGAGCGAGTTTCGCGATACGAATTTGGTCTGCGCTTCGCGCGTCGACACGGGCTCGATGCGAAGTGGCTGCAGCCGACCGAGTGCATGGATGCGCTGCGCCCGCGCGACGTGTCGCTGGTGGCTGCGTGGCCGGCAGCGCGCGACTTCGAGGCGATGCTGGCCGACTGCTGACGCGAGGCCTGCGGCTCAGTTGCCGCGCCGACGGTTGCCGCCGCGACCCTGCCCGCGCGAGGCCCGTTCGTACTCCGGTAGCTCGAAGGCTTCAGGAGGCAACGCCTGCAACGCGGCGGCCAACTGTGCCAGCAGGTTCTCGTCCTTGGCGTCGAGCGCTTTGCCGCGCAGCATCTCTGCCGTCTGCATCGTCGTGATGCCGAGTCCATCGACGGCGGCGGCGGCGGCGGGAGCGGCGGCGAACGCCTGCTGCAATGCCGCAAAGCAACCGGCCCGATCCTCGGCTTGCAGCCGCAGCCGCGCGATGCCGCCATGAGCGATCGCGACGTAGTGTTCCCCGTCGTTCGCGGTCGTCGCGGCTCGGTAGCGGGCGAACAACGCGATGGCGCGCTCGTAGGCGGCGGTCGCCGGTTGCGGGGCTTGTTTCCGCCGATGGGCTTCGGCGCTGACGAGCGCCGCGTAGCCAGCAAACCACGCCATCGTCGGCGGCGCCTCGGCTGTGGCCAGCCGCCGTTCGTATTCGGCATCGAGCGCGGATGGGCCACCGCGATCGAGCAGCCGCGCGCGCAAGCGTTCATGCAGAGAGGGGGCGGCGGGGAAGCGCGCGAGCCCGCGTTCGAGCACGGCATCGAGGTCCGGGGCGCCGAAGAAGTGCAAGAAGTCGTAGTGGTGGGCGACGTGTTGGTCGGTGCCCAGTGGGTGGCGCGCCAACAAGCTGTAGGTCGTATGCACGTCGGTCATCCACGCCGGCTCCCAATCGGTTTTGGCGCGCACGGCAGCAGCGATCGCTTCTTGCCGAGCCTCAGCGAACAGCGCCAGCAACTCCATCGCCAAGCGACCCGGTGCTTCTGGCGGCAGCTGCGGGGCGGCTGTGATGGCGAGTGCATAGGCAGCCTGCGACCGCCCGAGTTGGAACGTGATCAACGCTTGCATGGCCGCCGGTCGCCAGCCGGTCGCTCCGAGTTGGGTGGCGGCGGCGACTTGGGTTTGCGCGTCGGTCAGCAACAGCAGGCGTTGTTGCTCGGCCAGGCGCGCGCTGCCGCGCCCGGACTTGGGCGTTGGTTCGAACGCTTGCAGCAGGCTCGACTCGGCGACATCGAGGCGCGCGGCCGGGTCTTCGGGCTTCTTCGCCATCGCCTGATCGCGAGCAGTGGCCTGCAACGCCCGGTCATGGTTCGTCGCCGCCGCCGCGTAGCTCTGACCCGTGAGCACGGAACTCCAGCGCTGCGAGTCGATCGCGGACTTGCCGCCAGCGAGGCCCGTGTGCGCCGCGGCGAGGCTCTGCGCGCGCGTGGACGTGTTGGCGAAGCGCCGCAACGAGGTCGCTAGCGCTTGCCGTTCCTCGGCAGTCATCGGTGCCTGCAGCGTGTCGGCGATCAAGTCGACGGTGCCAGGATCCGCTGCCGCCAACATGCCGGTGCGCGCCTTCTTCGCTAGGTCCGGATCGAGGCTCGAAGCCGCCAAGCGCAGCATTTCGACGGGCACGCGTTCGCCTTCGCCGAGGGCCGTCGCCAGCATGCCTTGCCGTTGCGCGGCGGTTGCCGCCGCGAACAGTTTCTCGACCTCTTCGCGGTCTTCACTGTCCGGGCTCTGGATCTTCTCGCGCAGCGAACGGTCGCCCTTCACGACCGGCGGTGCCTGCAGCGCGCGGTTCTTGATGCCATCGCGCAGCGTGTCGAACACCGACTGCGTGTTCCACGTGTAGAACACGTCGTAGACCTCTTTGCCATCGAGCTCGACCATGATGTGGCGCGGCGAGATGCGTTTGCCGTCGAGGAACTTCTCGAACACGATCGGCTCCATCGCCATGTGCTCGCCGCAGGTCACGCAACCAAGTCGTGGGCACGGAATGCGCCGACCTTCGTCGTCGTAGTCGCGTGGGTTGTGGCGGTACACCGACGCCATCACGCAGACATACGGTTCCCACAGTTTGGCGAGCTCCGGGTCGCGGTAGCGCACGCCGGCGTAGTGCTCACTGGCGATCTCGCCGTCCATGTTGACGCACACCAGAATGGGTTTCTTGGTTTGCTGCGACAGCCGCACCGCATCGTCCCAGGTGCGTTGCCACCGAATGGCGACCGGCTTCTGCCAATCCGTGGCGGTGGGCGCGTACCACATTTGCTCGGGAACGAGCCCGGCGGGGGCGGGCACGCCTTCTTGAGCGAGCGCGAACGACAGCAAGAACAACGGCACAACCACGAGCGGTGGCAACAGGCGGGAACGCATGCCGGCACGATAGCGAATGCGCTAGCGATGCGGTGCAACGCCTGTGTCAGATGCGTTGTCCGCGCAGGGCATCGCGGGGTTCGCCGCGACTGCGCACGAGCCGGGCGATGCCGTTCTCGATCAGCACTTCGGCGGGTGTGGGGTGGCTCAAGAAAGCGACCGGGCTGAACGTCAAGCCATACGCACCTGCGTTCAGCACGGCGATGGTGTCGCCAGCGACGAGCGGCCCCATGGGCGCCCCTTCGGCAAACTGGTCGGTGGGTGTGCATAGGGGGCCGCCGAGCGTCACCGGCGTGCCGACCCTCAAGACCGCCTCGGCGCACACCAGCAGCGGCAGGCGCCGCAGCAGCGAGCCCAGGCCGGTCGCGGCCGCATGGTGGTGCAGGCCGCCATCGAGCACTGCTTGCGCTTCGTCGCCGCTCACTTTGGTGCGCACGACGCGGGTCAAGTAGACGCCCGCGGGCGCTGCTAGATAGCGGCCGAGTTCGAGGAACCAAGAGCGGCCCGCGCGGTCGTGCTCGGCGAGCAAGCGCTGCACGGCGGCCCCTGCTGCGACCAGATCAAAACTGCCGTCGCCAACGAACGCCGCCACCGCAAAGCCGCCGCCGAGGTCGATCTCGTCCAGCGCCGCACCGAGCTCGTGTTCCCAACGGGCCATGCTGGTGCATACCCGTGTGCAGTGGGCGACGAATGCCGCCGCGTCAAAGCACTGGGTGCCGGCATAGGCGTGCAGTCCGACCAGTCGCAGCGACGGCCGCTCGGCGATCGCTGCGATCACGGCGGGAACCTGCTGCTCGTCGATGCCAAAGCGGCTGCTCTTGCCGCCCATGCGCAGCCGCGAACCAGCCAGTTCCTGCGCGAAGTTGACGCGGATCGCGACCTTGGCGATGACCCCGTGCGGCGTCGCCAAACGGGCCAGGGCGTCGACTTCGGCGAGCGACTCGACGTGTACGCAGCCCAGGCCAGCGGCGAGTGCGGCGGCCAGTTCCGCGTCCGTCTTGCCGGGGCCAGCGAAGCGCAGCGTCGCCGCCGCATGACCGGCAGCCAGCGCTACGTGCAATTCCCCCAGCGAGGCGATCTCGGCGCCAGCCCCGTGACGGCGCAGGCAATCGGTGACGGCGATCGATGGATTGGCCTTCACCGACCACAGTACCTGCACACGCGGGCCGAAGGCGGCTCGCACGGTGTCGACTCGGCGCGCCAACACGGCGGCATCGAACGCGTACAGCGGCGAGCCAAAGCGTGCGATCAGTTTGGCAGCCTTGATGCCGCCGATGGTGAGCGGGCCATCGCCCGCGACGCCGAGCTCGCGCAGGGCTTGGGCACAGGCGTGGTCCTTGGGCAGCAACGTCACGTCAGTCTTCGGCGAAGACCGCCGCGAGCGACGTGGCGTCGAGGATGCGGTCGGTCCAGAGATCGAGGTTCGTCGACGACGCGGCTGCTACGCGCTGCGCGATTTCGACGGGTAGTTCGCCAAAGCGTTTGGTGAGCTGGCGCAACAAGGTTTTGGCTTGACCCTGGCTGAGACCCTGATTGAGACCCTGTTGACGGCTCTCGTTGCGGATGCGCTGTCCTGTAGTCATGCGTGTGCCTTGTGGTTGGTTGAGGTTGTTGGTGAACGCCATGTGCAGTTGCTCCTCGGTCACATCGGTGACGTCGAGAACATACCATCCGATGTCGTCGATGGCGTCCGGCGGCAGTGGAGGGCCGTCCGCGTCTTCGACGGCACGCAACAGGTCGCCCCAGCGATCGATCGCAGCGAGGGCTTGCTCGACGCTCGCCTGCGGCAACAGCCGCAAACACAGCAGGCACAGTTGCACCAGAGGCGGCAGGTTGGCAGTGCGGATGTCGGCTTCGGTGCGACTGCACAGGTCGTCGACGGGGAACGCCAGCTGCGGTTGCATCGCAGCGAAGTCATCGGCGGTCGCGCGGTCCAGACCCTGCAGTGCGGTTGCCAGCACACTCACCGAACGATCGAACGGGACGTCGCCATGGTGCAGCACCGCGGTCACGACCAGAGGTTCGGTCGTGGTGTTGTGGCGGCGCGCCAGGCGACGCAAGTGCACGACGTAGCGCAGCAGTTGGGAATCGAGCCCCGAGTCGCGGCTCGACTTGTGCTCGATGACGACCAACACGAGCTGGCCGTTGGCAACCAGGCGCGCCGTGAACACGAGGTCCGCGGTGTGCGAACGCAAACGCAGGCCGGTGACGCGTGCATTTGCCGGCGTCAGGGTTGTCCAGTCGATGGCGCGCACAATGCGCGCGGGCAGCACGGATCGCAGCCATGCTGCCGCCAGCATCGGGTGCTGAAAAACTTGTTGGAACAGATGGTCGTGGGGTGTCTGCATAAGGCCTCCCACCAAGTGGATTGGTGGGCCCAACTTCGTGCAGAAAATCGTGCCTCGCGTGCAGAAAGCCGCGCGGTGCGATGCTCCGTGCCAACGGCCACTGCGAGTTCCTACGTGACGGGCGCCCTTCCGCACTGCACGCTTCCGTGCCATGATCGCGCCGTCCTTGCGCCACCACCGCCAGCGACCATGACGGAAATCGTCACCCTAGTTGCCCCACCTCCGCGTCCACGCTTCGCCTGGATGTTGCCGCTCGTCTTTGCGGCAGGATGCTGCCTTGGCAGCCTGTGGCCCGGCCATGCGGGGCAGTTGTTTGGCATCGGCGGGTTGGCTGGCGTGTGGGCGTGCTTTCTCGTCGCCAGCGAGGATCCGTTGACGTGGCTCGTGCCGACCTTGGTCGGCGGCGTGCCAATCCTGTGGTTTTTGGGTCGCTTGCTCGATCGCTTGCAGGCGGAGCTGTGGGTGTGGTTGGCGTCCTGCTGCGTGGTCACCCTCGTCGCTGGCTACTTGCTGCTGCAGGGCTATGCCGACTTCGACTCCGCGCTGGCATACCACGGCTCGTTGCTGGCCTACGGCGTCTGTGCCGTGCAGCTTGGCAGCTATGGTGCGACGCTGCTGGCGTTGGTGTTCGGAGCAGGCCGCAGTGCCGCGAAGTAGATGACCGTGCAGGCCTATCTCGAAGCACTGGTGGCCGCCGCGCGGGCTGTGCAACCCAATGCGTATGTGCGGGCGTCGAACTTTCGCGTGGGGGCGGCGGTGCTGAGCCGCGACGGCCGCATCTTCGCGGGCTGCAACGTCGAGAACGCCAGCTATGGGTTGACCATCTGCGCCGAGCGTGGTGCCGTCGGTACCGCGGTGGCTGCGGGGGCGCGGGACTTGGTCGCGGTTGCGGTCGTGACCGACCTGGACGAACCGGCGCGACCGTGTGGCGCGTGCCGACAGGTGCTCGCCGAGTTCGGCAAGGACATGCAGGTCATCCTGGTGGGGCGCGGCTCTGGGCGTCGTCAGCTGACGCTCGCGAGCCTGCTGCCGGAGCCGTTCACCTTCGACGATGTCGATCGCGGCCGCAGCTGAGGATCGCGCGTAGTCGCTGGCGAGTCCGGAGCCCGGACAGCACCTCGGTGGTCGACTTTGGGCTGGTCGAACGGCACGATCGGCGGCGCCATGGCCAGCTCGTTGTCCCCTGTCGAGTTTCGGGTGCCGCCGGTCGACGCGGTCGCGCTCGAGACGCGCGTCGCCGACCTCTCGACCCGTTCCATCAAGAAGGCCGCCAAGGTGCAGGGCTTGAAGCTCGCGATCCAAATGATGGATCTGACGACGCTCGAAGGCATGGACTCACCGGGCAAGGTGCGCCAGCTTTGCCAGAAGGCGCGACAACCGTTGCCCAGCCGAAGTGACATCCCCGCGTGTGCCGCGGTCTGTGTGTATCCGGATCTCGTCGGTCTCGCGGTCGAGGCGTTGCGCGGCAGCAGCGTGCAAGTGGCGTCCGTCGCCACGGGGTTCCCGTCGGGCCGCACCGATCGCGTGACGAAGCTGCGGGAAGTGCAACTGGCGGTAGCCGCCGGAGCCTCCGAGATCGACATGGTGATCGATCGCGGCGCCTTTCTCGCGGGTCGCTATGGCGCTGTCTACGACGAGATCTGCGCGGTCAAGGAAGCTTGCGGCGCCGCTCACTTGAAGGTGATCCTCGAGACGGGCGAGCTGAAAACCTACGACAACATCCGCCGTGCGTGTCGCATCGCGCTGCTCGCGGGCGGTGACTTCGTGAAGACCAGCACTGGCAAGGTGTCGCCCGCCAGCACGCTGCCGGTGGTGTTGTTGCTGCTCGAAGCCGTGCGCGACCACTTCCTGGAAACGGGGCGCATGGTCGGCGTCAAAGCCGCCGGCGGCATTCGCACCGGCAAGGACGCGCTGCGCTACCTCGTGCTCGTGGCGGAGACGTGTGGCGATCGTTGGTTGTCGCCGCAGTGGTTTCGCTTCGGCGCGAGTTCGCTGCTCAACGACGTCTTGATGCAGCTCGAGAAAGAACGCACCGGCCGCTACCAGCGCCCCACCGATTTCAGCGCCGACTGAGGATTGCCCATGACGAAGACCGACAAGACGGACGCGGCGAAGGCCGGTGATCGCGAACTGACGTTCGGTGGCGTGTGGCCGTACGCGCCGTCGCCAGAGAGCACGGACCACGTAACGATTGCGCCGCGGCACGAGTTGTTCCTCGGTGGTCAGTGGGTCAAGCCGAAGACCGGTGAGTACTTCGCGACGATCGATCCGGCGACCGAGAAACCGCTCAGTGAAGTGGCGCTCGCGGGCGACAAGGACGTCGATGCAGCGGTGAAGGCGGCGGCGAAGGCCTTCCCGGCGTGGCGAAAGCTGTCGGGCGAAGACCGGGCGCGCTTTCTCTTTCGCATCGCGCGCATTCTGCTGGAGCGCGCGCGGGAGTTTGCCTGCCTGGAGACGCTCGACAACGGCAAGCCGATCAAGGAGACGCGCGACGTCGACATCCCGCTCGCGGCGCAGCATTTCTTCTACCACGCAGGTTGGGCCGACAAGCTCGACCTGCTGTTCCCCGGCCAGCGCCCGGAGCCTCTTGGCGTCATCGGTCAGGTGATCCCGTGGAACTTCCCGCTGCTGATGGCGGCGTGGAAGATCGCGCCAGCCCTTGCGGCCGGCAACACGGTGGTGCTCAAGCCCGCCGAGACGTCGCCGCTGACAGCTCTACGTTTGTGCGAGGTGTTCCAACAAGCGGGGCTGCCGCCCGGCGTCGTCAATGTGATCACTGGGGACGGCAGGACGGGGGCGGCGCTGGTGCGGCATCCGGGGTTGGCGAAGGTGGCGTTCACCGGCAGCACCGAAGTCGGCAAGGAGATCCAGCGCGCCGTCGCCGGGCGTGGAGTCGAGCTGACGCTCGAACTCGGTGGCAAGGCGGCTCACCTCGTGTTCGAGGACGCGGCGCTCGATCAAGCGGTCGAAGGCGTGGTGCGCGGCATCTTCTTCAACCAAGGCCACGTCTGCTGTGCCGGCTCGCGGCTCTTGGTGCAGGAGAGCGTGCAAGAACTGTTCGTCGACAAGTTGCGGCGGCGCATGGATCGCATTCGCGTTGGCAACCCGATGGACAAGAACACGGACATGGGCGCCATCCACAGCCAAGCGCAGCTCGCGCGCATCACTGAGATGGTCGGCGTGGGTGTGCAGAGCGGCTGTGCGCTCTACCAACCGCGATGCGCGCTGCCGACGAAGGGCTATTGGTTTCTGCCGACGATGTTCACCGACGTCACGATGAGCCATCGCATCGCGCGCGAAGAGATCTTCGGGCCGGTGCTGTCGGTGCTGACGTTCCGCACGCCGGAAGAAGCGGTCGAGAAGGCGAACAACACCAGCTACGGGCTGTCGGCTGGCATTTGGTCCGACAAGGGCGCGCGCATTTTGTGGCTGGCTGAACGCATGAAGGCGGGAGTGGTGTGGAACAACACCTTCAACCGTTTCGATGCCGCGAGCCCGTTTGGCGGCTTCAAGGAGTCGGGGTTTGGGCGCGAGGGCGGTCGGCAAGGGCTGCGCGCCTACGTGCGGCTCGCTGGCGGTTGGTTGCCTGGCTGAGTCTCAAAAGCCCGCTTCAGCCAACGCCGCTTCTAGGCCGAACGGCCGCCACCCTTGCTTCGCCGCATGGCAGCGGGCACCTTCAGCGCATGCCCGTCCCGGTGCCCAAGACCTACAAGCTCTTCGTCGGTGGCAAGTTCCCGCGCAGCGAGTCCGGTCGCAGCTTCCAACCGAACGGCAACCCGGCGATCAACGTCGCGCGCTCTAGCCGCAAGGACCTTCGCGATGCGGTGGTCGCCGCGCGCGCCGGACTCGCGGCATGGAGCGGCAGTTCTGCGTACCTGCGCGGCCAGATCCTCTACCGCCTTGCCGAGATGCTCGAGTCGCGGCGGGACGCGATGCAGCAAGAGTTGGTGTGCGGCGGGGCGACGAAGGCCGCGGCCAAGAAGGAACTCGACCTCGCCATCGCGCTCTGCACGTGGTACGCGGGGCTGTGTGACAAGGTGCAGAGCCTGCTCGGCAGCCAGAACGCGGTGCAGGGGCCGTTCTTCAACTTCTCGACCGTCGAGCCGACCGGCGTGATTGGCGTGCTCGCCCCCGAGTCACCGGCCCTGGTCGGTACCCTCGCACTGCTGTTGCCTCTGCTTGCGGGTGGTAACAGCGTCATCGTCTTGGTCAGTGAAACGGCACCGTTCGCGGGCTTGGCCCTCGGTGAGGTGTGCGCGTCGAGCGACGTGCCAGCGGGTGCCGTCAACTTGCTGAGCGGATTGCGCCAGGAACTGGCCGGACAGTTCGCCGCGCATCGTGATCTCGATGGCCTGTTGGTCGCCGGTCGCCCCGACGCCGTTCTGACCACTGCCGCCGCGGACAACTGCAAGCGGGTGCGCTATTGCGATCTTAGTGCTGCGGAATGGAGGACGGCGGCGCGCCTGCGGTCGCTCGCGTTCGTCGAGCCGTTCGTCGAGTTGAAGACGCTTTGGCATCCAGTCGCGCAGTAGAACTTTGGCAATGTGGCAGCGGGCGTGAACCCGCAGCCGGGGACCGCACGTCGTAAGGGGAGAAAACCATGCAGCACCATCCAGCTCGGTTGATCGCGAAGAAGCGCGACGGCGGCATCTTGTCTCGCGAGGAGATCACCGATCTGGTGTCGGGGGTCGTCGATGGCTCGCTCGGCGATGCGCAGCTCGGCGCCTTCTTGATGGCGGTGTGTTGCAACGGCATGTCGCCGCCGGAAACCGCGGCGTTGACTCTGGCGATGCGCGACTCGGGTCGCGTGTTGCAGCATGCCCACATCGCGCGGCCCAAGATCGACAAGCACTCGACCGGTGGTGTGGGCGACAAGGTGTCGCTGCTGTTGGCGCCGTTGGTCGCGGCCGCTGGCGTCACGGTGCCAATGGTCAGCGGGCGCGGTCTTGGTCACACTGGCGGCACCATCGACAAGCTGGCGGCCATCCCTGGCTATCGCACCGATCTGTCGATCGAACGCTTCCAGCATGTAATCGAGCAGTGTGGCTACGCGATGTTGAGCCCGAGTGCGGAGATTGCACCGGCCGACCGCCGCATGTATGCGACGCGCGACATCAGCGGCACCGTCGAGAGCATTCCGTTGATCACCAGTTCGATCCTCGCCAAGAAGTTGGCGGAGGGCATCGACGGCTTGGTGATGGATGTGAAGTGCGGCCGGGCGGCGTTCATGGTGCAGGAACACGACGCGATCGCGTTGATGGAGAGCCTCGTCGCGGTGGGGCGCGCGGCGGGTATCAAGATGGCCGCGCTGTTGACCGACATGGACCACCCGCTTGGGATGGCGCTCGGCAATTCCTTGGAAGTGGTCGAAGTGATCCAGGCGCTGGATGGGCCGTGTGCCGACGATCTGCGGGACGTGACGTTGGCACTCGGCGTTGAGATGTTGCTGTTGGCGGGGGTCGCCGCCGATGCCGACGCGGCGCGTGCAACGTTGGTGCGGTTGTGGCAGGACGGGGTTGTGAGGCAGGTCTTCCGGCACAACCTTGAGCTGCAGGGTGGCGATGTGCGGGTGCTCGATGAGCCGTCGTTGCTCGGCCGCGCGCCGACGGTGGTGCCGGTCGAAGCGCAACGACCTGGCTTCGTCATGGACGTCGATCCGTTGGCGCTCGGGCACGTGGTGGTCGACCTCGGTGGTGGGCGTCGGCAGCCGAGCGATGCGATCGATCCGCACGTCGGCATCGTGCTCAAGAAGGTGCTAGGCGACGCCGTGCTGACTGGCGACGTCTTGGCGTTCGTGCACGCGCGCACGGCGACCGCGGCGAAGGACGCCGTGGCGCGGGTGCAGGCGGCGATGGTGGTTGGTGAGGAGCGGCGGCGGCGCGGGGCCTTGATCAAGAAGCGCATGGCGTGAGTGGGGCGATCAGCCAGCGGAACTGGTCGGCGCGTGAGCCGATTGGCAGGGGAACATGGGGCGCTCGAGAACCGCACCACCGGGGGAAAGTGCCGCGGACCGGCCGCACCGTGTTACTCAGGTTGCGTGCGATGGTATGGTGCCGTCATGACCGACTGCGCGCGACAGGGGTCCCTCGCCCGGCCCGGCAAGGCTTTGTGGATGGGATGGATCGTCTTCGTGATGGTGTTGGCAGGGGGGCTCGCGCAGGGGCCGACCGGCAGCGCGCCGTTCACCTTGACCGCGGCGAGCTGCCCGCGCATCGCCGACCCCAAGTTGACCAACGCGCGCATCGATCTCGGCCTCGAGCTGCGACCGGCGGTGGGGTTCGCGACGGTGACGCTGACGCTGCTGCAGCAGGGGGCCTCGCTAGGCCAGATTTGGACGGGTCGCGTCGCGTGCACGCCGCGACCGCACGTCTATTCGTGGGATGGCAAGCTGGCGATCGCACCGTCGACCGTGCGCCGATGGATCAACACCGGCAGCTATGAAGTGCAGTTCGATGCGGTGCAGGACGGCACCGGGCTGGCAGTCACCACGCGGCGGCCACTGCACATCGTGCGCCTGGGCATCACCGAGATGGCCGCGTTGCCGAGCGGGCCTGCGAGTGAATGGCAGATGGTCTACTTCCGCCGCGGCACGGTGATCGGAACGTACTTCTACGTGACGCCAGCGATCCACGAGTACTTCAACGTCGCCGGCACTGGTGAGCTGGCGGATCTCGACCGCAACGATGGCACGCCGCGGCCTGCACCGGCAGTGCATACCGGCACCGCGTCGCCGCCGATGGAAGGCACCAACTACGAAGACGATGCCTACAACTATCCCGTGTGCTATCTCGCGGGAGTGGCACCGCGCTTGGAAGTTCGCTTTGGAGCTACTGCGGTCAGTGCGCAGACGGGGCTCGGCATGGGCGCGAAGTATCCGGTGCCCGGTGTGATCCTGCGTTGCCGCATGAACAGTTCGCTCGGGCCGTGGACGTCGTCGCACGTCACCATCGCACCCGGGGCGCCGGTGGTCTTCCAAGGGCCGCCGTTGACGAACGGCTTTGCGCGCACCGATGCGACCTTGGTGTGGTCGTTCGAGAGTTCGGCCGATGGCGGCCTGCACTGGTTTGCGGTGCCAGGTGCGCTGACGACGCAGCATCGCTTCTACACGGTGCCAGGAGTGCCGCGATTTGGTGGGGCATCGAGCCCGCAGTACGCAGGCCCCTGGGTCGAAGTCGTCGACTATGCGCACTCGTGGAAGACTGCGCTCGGCCTTGAGACATCGACGCCGGCGGGGCTGGCAGCGGTCGTCGTGAAGGGCTTTGGCGGGCAGATTGCGCCCATCACGACTGCCATCGAGAACGTTCGCTACGACACCAACATTCTCGGCGGGGACGGCGGGGCGTCGCACTACTACGACTTCTCGCATTCGGTGCAGCTGTCGCGCCTGCTCGACAACCACGCCAACGGCTTGTTCGTGAACTGCTCCGACTGCGCGTCGGCCACCGCCGCGATGCTCGGCATGCTCGGCTTGCAGGGTGTGCAGATGCAGCGACTGGGCGGCATGACGTTGCGCGCGATCCGCGGCATCGGCGCGCCGTCCTACACGTTGGCGTTGTGGGGCAGCACTTCGTCGCACGGCTTCAGTTACCACCATGTGGTAACGCGGACGGCCGGCACTTCGGTTTGCGACTCTTGCCTGTGGGTGGACGAAGACGGCAACCCCAATGCGCTGCCTGGTCTGCCCGGCTTCAACTGCGACCGTCCGTGGAGCGGTGCACCAACGAGCTACTCGTCGCTGCTGGCTTGGGCGCCGATCACGTTCACCCTCGAGCCCTTGCCCCTGTTGCAATAGCCCATGCACGCATTCTCGTTCGCGTTGCTGTTCTGCTTGCCGCTGCTCGCGCAGCAGGCACCGTTGCCTGGGCTGCCGCCGCGCGAGGCGGTGCTAGAGGAAGTCGCCGTGCGTTATGACGTGGCCAAGTGGCCGCGTGGGCAACGGCGAGCCGGCTTGGCGCTCGGGGCCGTTGCTTTGAAGGGATTCGTCGGCGGGCCGGTCGAGCAAGATGGGGAACTGCCACCGCAACGGGCGTTCTCGGATGAACGCGAGCAGCGGGTGTTGTTGGTGCAGGCCTATGTCGGGGAGCAGACCGATGACGCGCAGAAGCGGGCACTCGGCTGGCTGGCGAACGTCAGCAAGCCAGGCACTGTTCCGACGGCGGCGGCCGCCGGGATTCCGGTGGGTGACATTGGTTTTGTCGGCTGGTCCAAACCGGCCGAGCGCCGCATCGCGTGGATCGTGTTTGTGCGCGACAACCTCGCTGTGCGCGTGTCGTGCATGGACCCGAGCGAGAACCCGCACCCCGACCTGGCGGCGGTGGCGCAAACGATCGATGCCGCGATTGCACAGGAGCCGCTGGTAGCAGCCGGGCCGTTGCCGCGCCCGAAGCTGCCACGCTGTGTCGCGGACCGCACGCATGTGCGCGCCGGGGAGAACGTGGTGTTGTCGATCGAGGCCACGGATCCGGCGGGCTCGCCGACGCTGCAGTTCGAAGTGCAAGGGCCCGGCCAGGGCTATGTCACGGCCGACGCCGGGCGCTGGCTGCTGCGGACCACGGGACCCGGACGACTGGTCGTGCAAGTGAAAGCGCGCGGCGTGCGCGGCCTGGCGACGACGCAGTCGGTGATCATCGACGTCGCCCCGCGTGACGACTAGCGCGCGCGGCGGTTGCTCTTGGTTTTCGCCGCCAGCTGCTTCCTCTTGGCTGCGGGATGCTTGGCCACGGCCTTACGAGCTGGCTTGGCGACGGGCTTCTTGGCGACTGACTTCGCCTTGCTAGTCGGCTTCTTCTTGCCCGCCTTTGCCACCGGCTTCTTCGTCACCGTCTTCTTCGTCGGTGGCTTCTTCGCCAGTGGCTTCTTCGCCGCCGACTTCTTCGACGCGGGCTTCTTAGCAGCGACCTTCTTGGTGGGCGCTTTCTTCGTGGCCGCCCTGTTCACGACTTCGGCGCGGGTCGGTTTCAGCAGCTTGCGCAGCACGGTCTGCAGGATGCCGCCGTTGCGGTAGTAGTCGACTTCCACCGGCGTGTCGATGCGACACTGCGTGTCGAACGTCGTCACTTTGCCCGTCACCGGGTGGATCGCCGTGACCGTCAGCAGTTGCCGCGGCTGCACGGTGTTGTCGATCGCGACATCGAACGTCTCGTGCCCCGTAAGCCCCAGCGACTCACGCGTTTGGCCGCTGCCGTACTCAAGTGGCAGCACACCCATGCCGACCAGGTTGCTGCGGTGGATGCGTTCGTAGCTCTCGGCGAGCACGAACTTGACGCCGAGCAAGAACGTGCCCTTCGCCGCCCAATCGCGCGAGCTGCCGGTGCCGTACTCCTTGCCAGCCAGCACGCAGAGCGGCGTGCCTTCTTGTTGGTAGCGCATCGCCGCGTCGTAGATCGCCATCACGTCGCCGCTCGGCAAGTGCTTGGTGCTGCCGCCTTCTTGCGCGACCAGGAAGTTGCGCAGTCGGATGTTGGCGAAGGTGCCGCGCGTCATCACGCGGTCGTTGCCGCGCCGCGCGCCATACTGATTGAAGTCCGCCTGCTGCACGCCGTTCTCCAGCAAGAAGCGGCCGGCGGGGCTGTCCTTCTTGATGTTGCCAGCGGGGGAGATGTGGTCGGTCGTCACCGAGTCGCCGAGCACCGCTAGAGCCCTGGCGCCGAGGATGCGCACGATCGTGCCGGCCATGCGATCCATCGTCGTGAAGAACGGCGGCTCTTGCACGTACGTGCTCTTGGCTTGGAAATGGAACAGGTCGCTCTTCTTCGCGGTGATCTTGCGCCACGGTGGCGGTCCCTGGTCGACCTTGCTGTACTGCTGCAAGAACGCTTGGGGCGACATGCTCATCGCGATGGCGTCGGCGATCTCCTGTTGGCTCGGCCAGAGCTCACGCAGGAACACCGGCTTGCCGTCGTCGTCGTTGCCGAGCGGTTCGTTCTCGAGATCGATATCGACGGTGCCCGCGAGTGCGTAAGCAACTACGAGCGGCGGCGACGCCAGGTAGTTGGCCTTCACGTCGGGGTTGACGCGGCCTTCAAAGTTGCGATTGCCCGACAGCACGGCGGCCGCCACCAAGCTGCCGTCCTTGATCGCTTGGGACACCGGCGCTGGCAGCGGGCCGCTGTTGCCGATGCATGTCGTGCAGCCATAACCGACGATGTGGAAGCCGACCTGCTCGAGGGCTGGCATGACGCCGGCCTTCTGCAGGTAGTCGGTGACGACGCGCGAACCTGGCGCCAACGAAGTCTTCACCCAAGGCTTGCGGGCCATGCCCCGCGCCGCCGCCTTCTTGGCCAACAGGCCGGCCGCGAGCATCACCGACGGGTTGCTGGTGTTGGTGCACGACGTGATGGCGGCAATGACGACGGCGCCATGGCCGATCGTCGCTTCGACATCGTCGTGGATGAGGGCGGTGGCGGCGGCCTGGTCCGCAGTAAGGCCAAAGCCGCGGTCCGCGATGTCCTTCTGCAGGGTCGCGCGGAACTCCTTCTGCATCGCGATCAAGGCGACGCGATCTTGTGGGCGCTTGGGTCCGGCCAAACTCGGTACGACGGTCGCGAGGTCGAGCGCCAGCGTCGAGCTGAACTCCGGCACGGGTGCGTCTTTTGTCCAGAACAGGCCCTGCGCTTTGTAGTAGGCCTCGACCAGAGCCACTTGCGCCTTGCTGCGGCCGCTGCGTTCCAGGAAGCGGCAGGTTTCTGCGTCGACGGGGAAGAAGCCCATCGTGGCCCCGTACTCGGGCGCCATGTTGGCCAGGGTGGCGCGGTCGGCGAGCGACATCGCGGCGACCCCGTCGCCGTAGAACTCGACGAACTTGTTCACGACGCCATGCTTGCGCAACAGTTGGGTCGCGGTCAGCACGAGATCGGTTGCGGTTGCACCTTCTGGCAACTTGCCCAGCAATTGCATGCCGACGACTTCCGGCAGCAGCATGTAGGTCGGTTGGCCGAGCATCACCGCTTCGGCCTCAATGCCACCGACGCCCCAACCCAACACCCCAAGCCCATTGATCATGGTTGTGTGCGAGTCGGTGCCGACGCAGGTGTCGGGATAGGCCAGGGTGTCCTTGCCATCTTTTCTCGTCAGCACACCGCTCGCCAGGTACTCGAGGTTGACCTGATGCACGATGCCCATGCCGGGCGGCACGACGCGGAAGTTGGTCAGCGACTGCTGGCCCCACTTCAAGAACTCGTAGCGCTCACGGTTGCGTTGGAACTCGAGCTGCAAGTTCTCTTGCTCGGCAGTGCTGCTGGCGAAGGCATCCACTTGCACCGAGTGGTCGATGACGAGATCACACGGCACCAGCGGGTTGATCTTCGTGGCGTCCCCGCCGAGGCGCCGCATCGCCGCGCGCATGGCGGCGAGGTCGACGACGCACGGCACCCCAGTGAAGTCCTGCAACACCACGCGACCTGGCAGGAACGGAATCTCAACCTGGCCTTGGGTGGTGGGGCCCCACGCAGCGATGTTCTTGACGTCCTTGGTGGCGACGACGTACTCATCGTGGTTGCGCAGCGCCTGCTCGAGCAGGATGCGAATCGAGTACGGCAGGCGCGACAGCTTGCCGAGTCCAGCTTTCTCCAAAGCCGAGAGCGCGAAGTAGGTGTAGGTCTGCTTGCCGACCTTCAAGGTAGAACGAGACGAGAACGGATTCCGGACGGCCATTGTGATGTTGGCTCGGGCAGCTGACCGGCCGCGCGAGGGGCAAACGTTCTATCCGTTTGCGGGCTGCGGGGCAAAACGCGCCAGTGAGCGAGGCCTTGGCGTGGGTAGCATGGCGACCCATGGGAACCGGCTTGACGTGGCGCGTCGTTCGCTTGGTCGGAGTGTGCGTGTGGCTGTCCATGGCACTCGTGGCGCAGACGCCGCCGCTGGTTCGGACGGGGCCACACTTCGTCATCCACCTGCACGGGGTTGGGTGGTCCGACCTGCTCGCGGCTCGCCTGGCTGACGAGGCTCTCGCCGCTGCCGAGTCCGCTTGGCCGCAGCTGGAGAAGCTGCTCGGCGCGCGCGGCGGCAAACCAGCCACCTTGCACGTGTACGCCGACGAGGCGCGGATAAGAGCGTTGCAGCAGGTGGCGAAGGCCTCGACTTGCCGCGATGCGCTCGTCAACCTGGAGACCCAGGAAGCTCACCTGGTGATGTCGCCGCGATTGACTTCGCAGGTGCTTGAAATGATCGGCTTGCCCGAGCCAACCGCCCACGAGCTGATTCGTTGTGCGGCCATGCTCGTCGCCGCGCAGTCGTCGCCAGCCGCCGTGACGGACCGGTGGTTGGCCGAGCTGTTTGCGTGGGGGTTGCTTGAGGACATGCTCAATGCCAAGCACGAATTTGGCATCGACCCGGCCTATGACACGCGGCGCCAACCGTTGCTGCGCAAGCTCGACGCTCGCGAGCCGCTCGTGTTGCAAAGCACGATCCTCGACTTCGAGGTGCCGACGACGCGGGCTGCCGCCGAGGAAGACGACGGCCACATGTGTTTGTTGGCGCGCACCATGGCCGCCGCCAACAAGGACTGGGCGAAGAAGCTGCTCGCCAAGCCACCCAAGAAGACCACGGTGCGCGCCGAGATTCGCCACGCGGCGGTGGAGCGCGTGTTTGGCGCCGACTGGACGAAGACCGAGGGCCTGTTCACCAAGTTGCATCAGCACGCGAAGCCGCGCTGGCAGTTGATGTTCCCGATGGCCGTGACGCGCCACGGGCGACTGTTGTGTGCGGGGGCCCCGTCCGAGTCGATGCAGTTCCAAGCGGTGCAACTGCCGCCGAAGGGTGACTACGCCATCCGCGGGACCTTCGAGATCAAGCCAGGTGCCGACAACGCCTTTCGCATCCAAGTCGACTGGGACCAGAAGAGCATGATCGGTTGCTTCTTCGGGGTCGGGAAGTGGAGTCTTGAGCGCTGGCAGGTTGGTACCGATTGGGAGAAGTTGGATGACGGGCAGGCGCCGATTCAGGCTGGTGTGGCGTTTGAGGCGGCGGTCGACGTCGGCAAGAACCTGCGCCTGTTGGTGAATGGGCAGGAGATCGCGGCGTGGGACTACGGGATGCGGGGCATGCACGGGCGCTGGTCCGTAGGCGTCAACGACTGCGTGGTCTGGATCGACAAGTTGCGGCTCGAGGCGGCTGGCAAGAAGTGATGGCCGCGGCGGCGACTCCAGTTTTCACCGCAAGCTGCCGATGCCATCGGCGTGATGGTCCACACCTTCCGTCTTTCTGCGGCCCTTCTCGGTTTGTTGGCAGCGACCGCGTGCAGCACGCCGAGCCTCGTCGCCGACTTCGCCAAGAACGACATCTTCTACGTCGACGTGCCGTTCCAGACGCAAGCTCCTGGCGATCGCTCGGTGTTCGTGGCGCCGCTCGCCGACGCTCGCACGGCCGTGGTGTTGCCGACCCACGAACGCGGCTTTCCGATTGCCTACAGCGGCGACGATTTTTGGGAGCGCCCGGTGGCGCAGATGGTCGGCGAAGTGCTGGTGCGCCAACTGGTCACCAGCGGGCTGTTCGCACAGGTTGTCGATCGCGCGAGTCCGGAGGGCCTGGTCGTCAAGCCATCGCTGGTGTCGTTCGTTGGTGGCGCTACCGAAGCGATTTCGGGTTCACGTTCCTTTGCGGAAGTGGGCTTGCGCCTGCAGGTGCTGGGCCCGGCTGGCGTCGATGGCAAACGCGCGGTCGTGCATGAGCAGACCTATGGCAGCCGCCAAGTGTCCCCACTCGAAATCAACCCGGTCAGCCCATATCGCCTCGTTGGGCGGTCGCTGCATTTGACGATGGCGAAGGTGTTGTCAGGGCTCGACGGCAGCAACATTGCGCGCAGCAACGTGCCGGTGGATGTGGCCCTGCCTGCAGAAGCGAGCACCCCGTCGCGCTGAAGGCGGTCGGTTCAGTCCGCGAACAGTGCGGCTAACGAAGCGACGTCGAGAACGCGATCGGTCCAAGCATCGAGTTCTGTAGCGGTCGCCCGTTCCACTCGGTGCCTCAGCTCGAGGGGTAGTTCGCCGAATCGACGGGAGAGCAGACGTAGCAGTGTGTGGGCGTGACCTTCGGTTCGACCTTCGGTTCGACCTTCGGTTCGACCTTCGGTGCGGCCTTCCATGCGACCGCGTGAGATGCCTTCCTGGCGTGCCTTTTCGAGGGTGCTCATGATCAGAGGGCGTGGGTCGTTGAGGTTGTTGGTCAGCGCCATCTCAAGGTCTTCCGGAACGACTTCGGTGACGGCGAGAAGATACCAGCTGATTGCTTC